>NZ_JAMLIG010000002.1:300000-507721 GCF_023954305.1 Mesorhizobium sp.
GACTGCTCGAGCGCCGAACTCATGCGATAAGTTATGCCGGCCTCGGTGAGCGTGTAGCGCAGCAGTCCGGGCTCCGGTTCGTCGAACTCGAGTTCGACGATCGAGCCGCCGCTGAACAGTCCCGCCGCCACCGGCGCGGTAAGGCTTGCAAGCGCGTCCTTCGCCTTCTGCACGTCGGCCGCGTCTCGTATGCGGACCTGGACGGAGTTTCCTGTTCCCGACAGACCGGTATAGCCTATGCGCGCGTCGCGGAGCCCGGCCCTGATGTCGTTGCGGGTGGTCTCGAGCCGCTCCTCGACCAGGTCGTTGCGGTCGAGCTGCAGCAGAATGTGCGAGCCGCCCTGGAGGTCGAGACCGAGGGTCATCTGGTTCCGGAGGAAGCCGGGCAGCGAATTCAATGCGGACTGCGGAAAGAGGTTCGGGGCGGCAAACAGCACGCCGCCGGCCACGATCAGCCAGATGAGGATGGTTTTCCAGCGCGTGAAATGGAGCATGGCTTCCGTTCCTCTCGACCGGCCTTCTGCGGGCCGTATCTCAGCTTTTGGCGTTCTGGTTGGCGACCGGTTCGCCCTTGGCACGGACCTCGGCGATCGTCGCGCGCAGCGCCGTGACCTTCAGATTGTTTCCCAAATCGACTTCGACCTCGCCTCTCTCGTCGATGACCTTGGTCACCTTGCCGATGAGGCCGCCGCCGGTGACCACCTGGTCCCCGCGGCGGATGTTCTTCAGCATTTCCTCGCGCTTCTTCATCTGCGTGCGCTGCGGACGGATGATCAGGAAATACATGATCACGAAGATCAGCACGAAAGGCAGGATGCTGATCAGCATGTCCGGCGCGCCGGCGACGCCGGTCTGCGCGAATGCAGGTGTGACGAACATAGGGAACTCCCGAAAGGACGAAGGGCCGGTCCGTGCGGGCCAGCCGAGGTGCGCGGAATATAGTCAGTCGAGGCGTCAATGCAACCGCGCGCGCCCTTCCCGGCCTCGCTTTTCCCGCGTGTTCTCGCATGTTATGCCGCCACGCGTTCCGCCACAGACCGGCCGGATGCGAAGGATGTAGGACCGAATGACGCAGGAAACCATTGAGGAGAAACTCGAACGGCTGATCGAGGCCGTCGCGCGGCTCGCCCCGCCCGCGTCTCCGCCGGCTGACTTCTCCGGTGCCGAGGGCTTCGTCTGGGACGCCGAGCGCGGCTATCCGGCGCCGGTCGAGCGGGTGAGCCGCGTCGACATCGGCCTGATCAAGGGCGTCGACCGCGTGCGCGACATCCTCGTCGACAACACGCTGCGCTTCGCCTCCGGCCTGCCTGCCAACAACGTGCTGCTCTGGGGCGCGCGCGGCATGGGCAAGTCGTCGCTGGTCAAGGCTGCGCATGCGCTGGCCAACCGCGAAGGACAAGACGCAGGCCGGCTGAAACTCATCGAGATCCACCGCGAGGACATCTCGACGCTACCGCGACTTCTCGGCCTGCTGAAGACCGAGCCCTACCGCTTCATCCTCTTCTGCGACGACCTCTCCTTCGACAGCGACGACACGTCCTACAAGTCGCTCAAGGCGGCGCTCGACGGCGGTGTCGAGGGCCGACCCGCGAACGTCATCTTCTACGCCACATCGAACCGGCGGCACCTGCTGCCGCGCGACATGATCGAGAACGAACGCTCGACCGCCATCAATCCGCACGAGGCGGTTGAAGAGAAGGTGTCGCTGTCCGACCGGTTCGGCCTGTGGCTCGGCTTCCACAAGTGCAGCCAGGACGACTATCTCGACATGATCCGGGGCTATGTCGACCATTTCGGCATCCGGATCGAACCCGAAACGCTGCGCTTCGAGGCGCTCGAATGGGCCACTACCCGCGGCAGCCGGTCGGGCCGGGTGGCCTGGCAGTTCGTCCAGGACCTCGCCGGGCGGCTCGGCCAAAAAATCTCCGAATGAAAAATCCGCCCTGCCTTTGGCGCCGCGCCGGATGTCTCCGGAGCGAGATCAAAGGCAGGGCGGGACCGGAGTTGGCGCGGCGGGCTGGAGGTCCGAACGTCGCGCTGAGGCTCTTCCTGGCTATTCGAGATATTGCTGCGGATCGACGGGGCTGGAGTTTTCTCGGACCTCGAAGTGCAGTTTCGGCGAGTCGGTGTTGCCGGACATGCCCGATTTGGCGATCTCCTGGCCGCGCTTGACCGTATCGCCGCGGCTTACCTTGATTTCGCTGGCGTGGCCGTAGACGGTGACCTTGCCGTCGGCATGGCGGACCAGCACGGTCTTGCCGAAATCCTTCAAGCCTTCGCCGGCGAAGATGACGACACCGTTTTCGGCCGCCTTGACCGGCGTGCCTTCGGGGACGGCGATGTCGATGCCGTCATTGTAAGAGGCGCCGTTTGAATTGCCGTAGGTGCCGACGACGCGGCCGCGCACTGGCCAGCGCATCTTGCCTATCCCGGTAGCGTCCGGCGCGGCTTCATTGCTTGCGGCCTCGGCTTCCTTGATCGCCTTGCTGTCGACCTTGGGCGGCGTATAGGTCGCGAGCTTCGCTGCCCCGGGCCTGTCTGCCTTCTTGGCCGGCCCGGCGGAGCCCGTGATAATCGGGTCAACCCCCCGGGCCGCCTGCGCAACCTGCTGGGACGCACCCGGAATGACCAGTTTCTGGCCTATCCTGAGGTGTGCGGTCTCGCCGAGATTGTTGGCCTTGCGGATATCGGCCGCCTTCGCGCCGGTCTTCTTGGCAATGCCATAGAGCGAATCGCCGGCTACGACCGTATAGCCGCCCTGGCCGGCCGCCTTGGGCCCGGCCGCGGGCGCCGAATTGTCGACCTTGGCGGTCTCGGCCTGAGGCTCCTTCACCTTCGGCTGCTGCGGCAGGACCGCTACGTTCTCGGGCCTTTTCGCCGGGCGGGGCAGATCCTTCACGGGGACATCTGCCTTCAGGCCGCGCGAGGAACTCGCATCCGCGACCTGGCGCGTGTTGTCCGGAGCCGAGACGGGCGCCTTGCTGGAGTAGACATAGGTCGGGATGACGATCTTCTGGCCGACCGAGACCGTCTCGGCGCTGGAAATGTCGTTCGCCTTCATGATTTCGGCGACCGGCACGCCGAACCGCTTCGACAGGTTGTACAGCGTCTCGCCGTCCTTGAGCGTCACCTGCGTGCCGCCCGCCCGCGACCAACCCTGATGGACCTCTTCCTGCATCTGCGGCGCGGGCGCGGCCTTGGTGATAGAGCCTGTCGGCGTCGTGTCGACGCGCGGCATCTCCGCCTTGGCGACGGGCGCCGAGGCGGCCGGAGGCGGCAGCGAGGAGCGGACAACGGGCTGCGATTCGACCGCGGCGCGAGCCGGCGTCTGGGCAATTGTCGACTCGGGCGCGACGCGATTCGCATCGCCGGGGAAAGGCTGGTTTTCCTTCTTGACGATCGCGCGCTGGTTGGCGGTCGATCCGGTGAAGATGTCGTCGGTGAAGCGACTGACCCCGGAACTGCATCCCGCCGCCGTCGCTCCGATCAGGACGAGAGCGGCGCTACGTGCCAGAACGCGCTGACTTCTCTGCAACGACCCGAAGCGCATGACTACACCCGCACACCAGTTACCGAACTGGCATCATTAAAGCGCGTTAATGTTACTGGGCGGTTAAGTCTTGGCGGGACTTGAAGAAAATTCGACTAAAACGAGAAGAGGTCAGATTGCGGCAGCAACTCCGTGTGCCAGCGGCTGGAGCCGCGCCGTGGCGATGTCCTCGCGATCGAAGCGGCTGCCGACCTTGGTCAGGCGGGCCATCTGCTGGGCGCCTTCGGCCGGGCCGATCGGTGCGATAAGCACGCCGCCGCTGGCAAGCTGGTCGACGAAGACGCGCGGCATTCCATCGAACGCGGCCCAGACGACGATCCGGTCGAACGGGCCTTCCGATGGAATGCCGTTCGTGCCGTCCATATGGCGGATGGCAACATTGGTTATGCCGAGCGCCTCGAGACGCTGGCGCGCATTGCCGGCGAGCGTCCGATAGCGTTCGACGGTCAGCACGCGCGCCGCGAGACGCCCCATGACGGCGGCGGTGAACCCGCTGCCGGTGCCGATCTCCAGCACGCGATGCGACGGCTCGAGCGCCAGAGACGACAGGATCTTGGCCTGGAAATCGACGCCTTCGATCGCCTCGCCGCATTCGATCGGCAGCATCCGGTCGGACCAGGCATGCGCCTGCCACTGCCCGGGGACGAAGCCGCGGCGCGGCGTCGCCTCCATCGCCGCGATCAGCGCCTTGTCGGTGAGGCCGCCGGCCCGCGCGCGCAGCAGGAACGCCGCGAAGGATTCACGATCCCCCTGCGCCTCGCTCATCCGAGCACCGCGGCAAGCGCGTCGCGCGTCTCGTGCGCGGTGAGGTCGAGCTTCATCGGCGTCACCGAGATGCGCCGCGCGCCGAGCGCATGGATGTCGGTGCCCTCCACCGGCGCGTTCATCTGCTTGCCGAAGCGCAGCCAGTAATAAGGAAAGCCGCGGCCGTCTTTGCGCTCGTCGATCCACAACCCATGGACGTATTTGCCCTGCGCGGTGACCTCGACCCCTTCGACCTCTTCGGGCTCGCAATTGGGGAAATTGACATTGAGAAACACGCCTTTGGGCAGATCGGCCGCGATCAGCTTCTGCAACAGGTCGGGCGCGAGCGTCTCGGCGGTGCTCCAGGGCACGACCCGGCCGTCGTTCTCGAAATGGTAGCTCTGGCTGAGCGCGATCGAGCGGATGCCGATCAGCGTGCCCTCCATCGCGCCGGCGACCGTTCCCGAATAGGTGACGTCGTCGGCGATATTTGAACCGGAATTCACGCCGGAAAGCACGAGATCGGGCGGTTCGGGCATGATGTTGCGCACGCCCATGATGACGCAGTCCGTCGGTGTGCCGCGCAGCGCGTAATGCTTGTCGGCCACCTTGCGCATGCGCAGCGGTTCGGACAGCGACAGCGAGTGTGCGAAGCCCGACTGGTCGGTCTCTGGCGCCACCACCCAGACGTCGTCGGAAATCGTACGCGCGATGCGTTCCAGCACCATCAGGCCTTCGGCGTGGATGCCGTCGTCATTGGTCAGCAGAATGCGCATCTCAGGCCCGATCTATTCTGTCCAGTCCGCCCATATAGGGCCGCAGAACTTCAGGAATCGTCACCGAGCCATCCTCGTTCTGGTAGTTTTCCATGACCGCGATGAGCGCGCGGCCGACCGCCACGCCCGAGCCGTTGAGGGTATGGACGAAGCTCGTGCCCTTCGCATCCGCAGCGCGGTAGCGCGCCTCCATGCGCCGCGCCTGGAAATCGCCGCAGACCGAGCAGGAGGAGATCTCGCGATAGGCGTTCTGCCCCGGCAGCCAGACCTCGATGTCGTAGGTCTTGCGCGAGCCGAAGCCCATGTCGCCGGTGCACAGAAGCATGGTGCGGAACGGCAGGCCGAGCCGCTTCAGCACCTCCTCCGCACAGGCCGTCATCCGCTCGTGCTCGGCATTGGCCGTCTCGGCGTCGGTGATCGACACCAGTTCGACCTTGTTGAACTGGTGCTGCCGCAGCATGCCGCGCGTGTCGCGCCCGGCAGAGCCGGCCTCGGAGCGGAAGCAGGGGGTGAGCGCGGTCATGCGACGGGGAAGCGACTTGGCGTCGAGGATTTCCTCGCGGACGAGGTTGGTCAAGGGGACCTCGGCGGTGGGGATGAGCCCTACCCGCCCGGATGCATGTGGAGCGAAGAACAGATCTTCCTCGAATTTTGGCAGTTGCCCCGTCCCAAAAAATGCCTCGTCCCGCACGAGCAGCGGCGGCTGCACTTCTTCATACCCGTGCTCCCCGCTATGCAGATCCAGCATGAACTGCCCCAGCGCCCGTTCCAGCCGCGCCAGCTTGCCCTTCAGCACGGTGAATCTGCTGCCCGACAGCTTCGCCGCCCGCTCGAAGTCCATCATGCCGAGCGCTTCGCCGATCTCGAAATGCTCCTTCGGCTTGTTGCCCATGCCCGGTTGGCGCGCCGCGATCAGTTCCGTGCCCCATTCGCGCACCTTGACGTTGTCGTGTTCGTCCTTGCCGACCGGCACGTCGTCCAGCGGGATGTTGGGGATGACGGCGAGCGCATCGTTGAGCGCCTTGTCCAGCTCGCGCTCGCGCGCCTCGCCGTTCTGGATGAATTCCTTGATGCCCTGGACCTCGAACTTCAGCTCTTCGGCGCGGGCGGAATCGCCGGCCCGCATCGCATTGCCGATCTCCTTCGATGCGGCGTTGCGGCGCTCCTGCTTGAGCTGCAGTTCGCCGAGATGCGCGCGCCGCGCCTCGTCCTTCTCGACCAGGTCGGACACCGTCGACTGGGCCGCCTCCGGCGACTGACCGCGCTTGACCAGCGCTTCGGCCAGCACGTTCGGGTTTTCGCGGATCCATCTGATGTCGAGCATGGTTCGTTCCGTTGACGCGATTTCGGTGAGATTGCCCCCTCACCCGACCTCCGCTGCGCTCGGTCGACCTCTCCCCGCCGGAGAGAGGAGACGACACAGGCTGGCGCCCTCTTCTCCCCTTGGGGAGAAGGTGGCCACGCAGCGGCCGGATGAGGGGGTTAAACCCTGAGGCGCGCCGAAGCAAGACGACCCCGCGCCGCGCGCCCAATAGTGGGGGTAGAGCCTATTCCGCCGGCTTGCCGTCGGCAGGCGCATTGGCGGCCGCGGCCTCCGCCGCTTCCTTGGCCAGCCGCTGCTTCTCGCGGTCGCGCTCGACCCAGCGGGCGAGGAGGATCGACAGTTCGTAGAGGAGGATGGTGGGAACGGCGAGACCGATCTGGCTCACCGGATCCGGCGGGGTGAGCACCGCGGCCACGACGAAGGCGATGACGATCGCCCATTTGCGCTTGTCGACCAGGCCGGCGGATGAAAGCAGCCCGACCCGCGCCATCAGCGTCGTCACCACCGGCAACTGGAAAACGAGGCCGAAGGAGAAGATCAGCGTCATGATCAGGCTGAGATATTCCGACACTTTCGGCAGAAGCGAGATCTCGACCGTGCCGTCGCCGCCGGTCTGCTGCATGGCCAGGAAGAACCACATCACCATCGGCGTGAAGAAGAAGTAGACCAGCGCCGCGCCGATCAGGAACAGGATAAAGGAAGCGACGAGAAAGGGCGCGAAAGCCTGGCGTTCATTCTTGTAGAGTCCCGGCGCGACGAACTTGTAGATTTGCGCGGCGATCAGCGGGAAGGCGATCACCAGGCCGCCGAACATGCCGAGCTTGATCTGGGTGAAGAAGAATTCCTGCGGCGCGGTGTAGATCAGCTCGACCTGGTCGGGATCGAGACCTGCCCAGCTTGTAGCCAGCTGGAAGGGGATCACCAGCAGGTTGAACAGCTGCTTGGCGAAGAAAAAGCAGACCAGGAACGCGACGAAAAAGCCGCCGATCGACCAGATCAGGCGCTGGCGCAGCTCGATCAGGTGCTCGATCAGCGGCGCTGACGATTTTTCGATCTCGTCGTCTTCGGTGCTCACGCCTTGATTCCGGACTTCTTCGCGACAGCCTGCGGCTTCTTGGCCGCTGGGGCGGATGTTGTTGATTTCGCCGGCGCCTTGGTGGCCTTCCTTACGGCCGGTTTGGCAGGCGCCGCCTCGGACGGTTCGGCCGTTTCAGCCACGGCCGGGGCTGGCGCAGGCGTTGCTGGCACCGCCGCGGCCGCCTCACCTGCCGTTCCGACAGGGCCCGCCTTGAGAGGTTCGGCGGCATGCGTGACCGGCGATGGCGTCGGCGCCGGCGTCGGCTTCAGCGCGGCTTCCAGGCCGGCGCGCACTTCGGCGGCGGCCTTTTCCATCGGGTTCAGCGCCTTCTTGATATCGCTCGCCGGATTCATCTTGCGCAGGTCGTTGAGCGAATCCTTGACGCCGTCGAGTTCGGCTTCCTTCAGCGCGTCGTCGAACTGCCGGCGGAAATCGCCGGCCATCGAGCGCATCTTCGCCGTGGTGCGGCCGAACGAGCGCAACATCTTCGGCAAATCCTTCGGCCCCACGACCACGATCATCACGATCGCGATCACGAGCATCTCGGTCCAGCCGATATCCAGCATGACGACTACTCCGGCCGGTCAGATCTGGCGATGTCCGCCAAGGTCCGTCAGGTCTTGCTGACGTTTTCCTTGGCCGGGGTCACCGTCTCGTCGGCGCGGTGATCCACGGTCTTCGTCGTATCCGCGGCGTCGTCGTCGGACATGCCCTTCTTGAAGCTCTTGATGCCCTTGGCCATGTCGCCCATCAGCTCCGGAATCTTGCCGCGACCGAAGAGCAGAAGAACGACGACCAGCACGATGAGCCAGTGCCATATCGAGAAGGAACCCATGACTATCCTCTTTCGAAAGGAGTTCGTTGACTTGATCTAAGCGCTTTTGCCGGCTCTTTCAAACACAAGCACGTCGCTTTCACGAATCGTGAGCGTTATGTCGCGGACCCTCGGCGGAACGAGGCCGCATTTCATGCGCGCCCTCACCGGCCGCTCGGCGCCGGCGACGCTGATCTCGAACAGTTCCGCGTCGCCCAGGAACCGGCGCGAAACGATACGCCCAGGCGTGCCGGCCTCGCTGTCGCTGGCCGAAACCCCGCCGAGCCGGACCGCGACCTCGACGCCCGAGCCGTCGGCAAGGCCGCCGGCAGCGAAGTCGCCGAGCGGCGTCGCCACCTTGCCCGCGACCACCTCGCCGTCGAAGACGTTGATCTCGGAGAAAAATCCGGCGGCAAAAAGGCTGTTCGGCCGATTGTAGAGTTCCTGAGCCGTTCCGGTCTGGACGAGCTTGCCGCCGCGCAGCAGCGCGATCCGGTCGCCCATGCGCATCGCCTCCTCCGCGTCGTGGGTGACGACGATGGCCGTGGCGCGGCTTTCGCGCAGGATGGCGAGCGTCTCCGCGCGCACCGAATCCTTGAGCCGCGAATCGAGGCCCGAGAACGGCTCGTCCATCAGAAGCACGGCCGGGCGTGGCGCCAGCGCACGGGCAAGCGCCACGCGCTGCTGCTCGCCGCCCGAAAGCACATGCGGATAGGAGTGCGCATACTGCTCCAGCCCGACGCGCGACAGCGCGATCTGCGCTTCGCGATTGGCCTCGGCGCGCGACATCGCCGTCAGGCCGAAGCGGACGTTCTCCAGGATCGTCAGATGCGGAAACAGCGCGAAGTCCTGGAAGACGAGGCCGATCGAGCGCTTTTCCGGCGGCAGGAAGACGCTCGGCCCCGCGATCTCGCGATCGTTCATCAGCACACGGCCGGACGTCTGCGGCTCGATCCCGGCGGCGATGCGCAGCAGCGTGGTCTTGCCCGATCCGGACGGCCCGAGCAGGCAGAGCACCTCGCCCGGCTCCGCCGTCAGCGACACGTCGGACAGCGTCTCGCCATTGCCGGCGAAGGAATGCGAGATGTTCTCGAAGGAGAGCCGCGCCGCGAACGTGACCCCGGCCGGCACCCGGGCTGCGGACTGCGCAGCTTTCGTCATCTGTTGCTCTACCTCGACCGGTCGGGCCGTGCGCGACGGCCGGTCTCGTCAATCATCCCCGCCCTTGGGTGTCAACAGGCCGAGTTCCTCGAGGTCGATGTCGGTCAATTCGTCCTCGTCGTCGGCAAGCAGTCCCGGATCTGCCATCGGCGTCGGCACCTGGAAGTTCGTCGGCATGCGGGTGGACAGCAAGCCAGCGCCCTTCAACTCGTCCATGCCCGGCAGGTCGCGGATCTCGGCCAGGCCGAAATGGTCGAGGAAGGCGTCGGTCGTCCCGTATGTGACGGGTCGGCCAGGCGTGCGGCGGCGGCCGCGCATGCGGATCCAGCCCGTCTCCATCAGCAGATCCAGCGTTCCTTTGGATGTCTCGACGCCGCGGATTTCCTCGATCTCGGCGCGCGTAACCGGCTGGTGGTAGGCGGCGATCGCCAGCACTTCGAGCGCCGCGCGCGACAATTTCTTCTGCTGCACCGCGTCGCGGTTCATCAGGAAAGCGAGATCGCCAGCGGTGCGGAAGGCCCAGGCATCGCCGATGCGCACAAGGTTGACGCCGCGCTTGTCGTAGATGCGCTGAAGCTCGGCCATCGCCGCGGCAATGTCGCTGCCCTGCGGCAGCCGCGCGGCCAGCGCCTTCTCGGATACCGGCTCGGCGGAGGCGAAGACGATGGCCTCGGCCATCCGCACCGTCTCGGCCAGATGCAGCCGGGCCGCGGGATTGTCGAACGCATCGGATGTTGCGGGATCGTCGTCCACGAAGGAGACGGCCGCGTTTCCACCCTCAATCATAGGCCACCTCCGCCGTCCGCTCGGCCTTCGGACCGCCGCGCAGATAGATCGGCGCGAACGCTCCGTCTTGGCGGACTTCCAGCCTCCCTTCGCGGACGAGTTCGAGGCTCGCAGCGAAGGAACTGGCAATCACCGTCGCACGCTCCTGTGGCGCGGCGATGTATTCGATCAGGAACCGGTCGAGCGCCGTCCAGTCCTTCATCCTCCCGACGAGCCGCATCAGGATGTCGCGGGCTTCCTGAAGCGACCACACGGTGCGCCTGGCGATGCGGACATTGGTGATCGCCTGCCGTTGCCGTTGCGCCGCGTAGGCCGTCAGGAGATCGTAGAGCGACGCCGAATAGGTGCTCGTCGTCTCCACCACGATCGTTTCGGGCATGCCTCGGGCGAACACGTCGCGGCCGAGCCGGTTGCGATTGACCAGCCGCGCGGCCATATCGCGCATCGCTTCCAGGCGCTTCAGCCGGAACTGCAGGACGGCCGCCATCTCCTCGCCGCTCTCCTCCTGGTCGCCGGGCTGCTTCGGTATCAGCAGCTTCGACTTGAGGTAGGCGAGCCAGGCCGCCATCACCAGGTAGTCCGCGGCCACTTCGAGCTTGAGCTTCCGCACCCGGTCGATGAAGACCAGATACTGCTCGACGAGCGCCAGGATCGAGATGCGGGCGAGATCCACCTTCTGGGTGCGGGCGAGATGCAGGAGAAGGTCGAGGGGGCCTTCGAAACCGGACACGTCGACGACCAGAGCTTCCTCCGGATCCGGGCGCAGATCGTCATTGTCCGCCCACAGGCGGTCCATCGGCGTGGGCTTCGGGTCCTTGCTAGGCCCTGGCCTTGTGTCGCTCCGCTCGTTCACCCGCAGAACCGTTCCTCATGCCACGGCCTCGAACAAGGCCGCGAATTCGTCGCGAACGGCGCGCTCGTCGACACCGTCCGTCTTGCCGAGAGGCGCCATCGCCTTCGCCGCGCGCTCCAGCGCTTTACCGGCCAGAACCGGAACCGCGGCCGCCACCGGCGCCATTTCCTCCATCACCCCGTTGCAGTGAAGAACCACATCGCAGCCCGCTGCAAGGCTTGCGGCGGCGCGGGCGGCGAAATCCCCAGAAAGCGCCTTCATCGACAGGTCGTCGCTCATCAGCAGCCCGTCAAAGCCGATCTCGCCGCGGATATAGTCCGAAATGACCTTTGGCGAGGTCGTCGCCGGACGCTCTGGATCGATCGCGGAGTAGATGACATGCGCCGTCATCGCCATACCGAAGCGGGCATTGTCCTTGAACGGTGCGAAATCGTGCCGGCGAAGCTCGTCGAGCGGCGTGTCGACCACCGGCAGGGCGTGATGGGAATCCGAAAACGCGCGACCATGACCCGGAATGTGCTTGATGACCGGCATCACGCCGCCCGCCAGCAGTCCCTCGGCTGCGGCGCGGCCCATCGCCGCCACGGTGTCAGGATCCTTGCCGTAGGCCCTGTTGCCGATGACGTCGTGGGCGCCCTCCACCGGCACGTCGAGGACCGGCAGACAATCGGCGGTGATGCCCAGCTTCGACAGGTCGAAGGCGTGCAGGCGCGACATCAGCCAGGCCGCGCGCAAGCCGGCGGCGTGATCCTGCCGGTAGAGCGCGCCCAAGGCTGCTCCAGGCGGGTAGTTCGGCGCCAGTGGCGGCCGCAGCCGCTGCACGCGTCCCCCCTCCTGGTCGATGAACACCAGCGCATCGTCGCGCCCGGCGCAGTCGCGCAGCGAACCGACCAGGTCCCGGATCTGGCCCGGCTCCGAAATGTTGCGGGCAAAGAGGATGAACGCCCACGGGCGCTCGTCGCGAAAGAAGGCCTTCTCGTCCGGCGTCGGCGACAGGCCGGAGCAGCCCAGGATCATGGCTTTTGATTCGGTCATGGCGCGAGTCTAGTCGAAAGACGCGACGACCGCACCGGCCGGCGGGAACTGCTCAAGCAAACGGGCGCCGCAGGGGCGCCCGTCGAAAGTTCCCCGGTTCGGGTCACTGCGTGACGAAACAGCTTCCGCCCGCGGTTTTCAGCTTGGCGCACAGGATGTTGGCGTCGTTCTTCGACGCCGCCGGCACGCGCACCCGCCACATCGTTCCTTTGCCCGCGACTTCGGCCTGGATGATGTTGACGCCCTTGCCGCCGAGCACGCTGCCGTAGCGCCGTGCCAGATCCTCGTAGGAGGACTGCGCGCCTTCGCGGGTCGGCTGCGAGGCGATCTGAACGCTCCAGAGACTGGATGCGGCCGGGGCGGTCGCCGCCGGCGCGCTTGCCTCCTGTGCCGTGGGTTGCGGAGCAGGCTCGCTGCGCACCGGGGCAGGCTCGCTGCGGACAGGCGCAGGCGACGCCGCAGCCTGGCGGACCGGCTCCTCCGCCGCAGCCGATGGCGTATGGCTAGGCCGCGGCATCGGCACGATCACATCGGCCGGCGCAGGTGTTTCGAGGCCGGACGCCGCCTCGTCGGCGGTCTCGGCCGGCAGGATCGACACCTCGTCCTGTGCGCCTGGAACGGCCGAGGGAACCTGCGCGGTCGGCGCGACATTGGCCATCGTCGCCGGGTCGGCGCCGCCCGGCATCGTCTGCATGGCGGTGCCCGTCGTCTCTGCGGATGCCACCGGCGGATCCTCACGGGGGACGAGCGTGCCGTCGGGACGCACGATCATGGTGCGCACCTTCTTCGGCGTGATCGCCGCGATTTCCTGCGACTGGGGCGCGGTCTGTGCCGTATCTTCTGGCGTTACGCGTTCCTCGGACTTGATCTGCGGCGTCTCGACGCCCGGCAGCGCCGGAGCGGCGGGTGCTGCGGCGACAGGCGCCTGTTCGGCGGCCGTTTCGGCTGCCGCCTGAGGAGGCGCTGCCGCGGGTGCAACGATCGGCTCCTCGGCACCCGAGACGAGTTTGTCCTGGGACGGTGCCGCCACGGGCTGGCCGCGAACCTGTTCGTAGACCTGGCCGTCCTGGTTGGGCACAACGACGCCGCCCGGAGTTTCCGGTTTCACTTTGACCGGCGACGGGTCGGCTTTGACCAAGGCAGGCGCTTCGTCACCTCCAGTGCCGCCCGTCAGCGCATAGGCGCCGATCCCGCCGATCACGACGACACCCGCCAGTGCGGCCGCGATCAGCAGTCCACGACTTCTCTTCTTCTGCTGCTTTTCGACATCGACGCCGTAGAAGTCGCCGGCATAGGCGACGTCGTCATCCTCGGCGTAGGGCAGATCTGCCCGATCCATGTCGAACCCGACCAGCTGCTCGTCATAGTCGGGCTCTTCAGCGAAAGCACGCTGCGCGGCGGGGCGCGCAGCTTCGGCCTCGCGGGCGGCTGCAGTGTCCCGCTCGACGTAGTAAGCGGCTGCGGTCTCGGCTTGGCTAGGCTGACGATATGCCGGCTGCGCCGACTTCGGCGCCGGCGATGCGGAAAGCTGCTGGAATGCGTTGGCGAAATCCGCTTCGAGATCGTCGAACGGCGACGTCGCGGCGACCGGCTCGTCATGCACGAGATCGGGAATGTCGAGTTCGTCGGCAAGTGCGACGGCATCGTCGGTAAACTCGACGGTATCGACGTCGGGTGCGAAATTGGCATCGTCAAGCAGCGCGTCGAGATCCGGGAACTCGTCGTCGCCCGCCTGCGGCGCCGCAACGACTGCCGGCTCCGGCGACCGGGGCGGAGAACTGGCCCACGCCGTGGGTGCCGCATTCGAAGGACGAGCCGCGAAAGGTGAGGCAGATGCGGCCGCCGCGGGTGCAGCCGGCTCGGGCCGGAGCGGCTGAAACGACGTGTCGGATCTCGACACCGGGAAAAGCGGACCCGCTTGCCTGCTTGCTCCGCTTTGTGGAAGAGCCGGTTCTGGCGCGGCGGGTTTCGGCGCCACGGCGACGCGCGGCGCGAGCTCACCCGCAGGCGCCTGCGTCCGCCACGAGGAGAAAGCCGGCGAAGGCGGCGCAGCCGGTTTTTCGACGGCGGATGCGGGAGCGGCTCCGCCGGCAGGCCGAACGGGTGCCCGCTCGACCGGTTCGGGTGCAACGGCGACGGGGTTGGAGCGGCCGAGGCTGCGCAGGATCGGGGGCCGCGCGGCGAGCGCTGCCAGAGCGGCAAACGGATCGGCAACGTCCGTGGGCTCGGCCGGCTGCGGCGCGGCCTGTTCAGCAGCCGGTTCGGGCGTCTTCATTTCGGCATAGCGCTTGCGCCAGTCGAAGGCGGGTGCAGCTGGCCGTTCCGGCGCGGCGGGGCGCTCGGCGCCGAAGGTCAGCGGACGCAGCACGGCCGGCTGCGGCGCGATCCTCTCGTTCGCGGCGGGTTTCGGCGGATCGATGGCTTTCTCGGCGAAGGTGGTCAATTCCGCCTCCAGATCGATACCCATGTCGTCCTGCGCCATCGCAACGGTCCGGGCAGGTTCGGCCGGATTAGGCGCCGTTTCCGTGGCCGTGGGAATGTCCCCGGCTGCCTCCGGTTCATGCGCTGCCCGAACCGGCTCGTCTTCGGCAAGCTGCTCGTCCAGAGCCTCCGCCAGACTGGCCGTATCGAAATCCGACTCGTCGAAGGAAAAATCGTCAAAGGACGGCATGTCTGCGGCAGGCACTTCCTCAGCCGGCGCGACAGCCTCGCCGGCATCCGCGGCGCCCTGCAAGGAGACTTCGCCCGCGGCAGGCTCAGGCTGCGCGGCGAGCAGATCTTCGTCGACGATGTCGATCTCGGACACGGATTCCGGTTCGTCGGCGCTGTTCGGCCCGGCAGCTTGCGCGGCAGCCGTCGACGACTCGTCCTCGCCTTCCGCCGCTATTGCATCGGCGCCAGATGCTTCGACCTGGCCGAGGAGTGCGCGAAGCTCCTCCTCGATCGACAGCACCGCGGCAGACGGAGCCGTCGTAGTCACGTGCTGCGGCGCTTCTTCCTCGCCATCCTGCGCGGCGATTTCGGCCTCAGCCTGGGTGGCGAACGACTGTGCTTCGACCTCCGCGAACACCGAAGGGTCATCGAAGAGAACGTCGTCAAACTCCTCGCCGGTTTGTTCCGATGCGGGATCATCCTCGGCGGCAAGATCCAGCCCCTGGAAGACGGCATCGAGATCGGCGAGATCATCCTCGATCGCGGCCTCCCTCGACTTGAGATTGGCGTCGAGCTCCTCCGCCGCACCGACAGCTGGCGGGGCCGAAGCTTCGGCGGCTTCGGGCTCCTGCGTCTCGACCACGTCGGCCAGCATGTCCGCGAAGGCCTCGTCGAAATCCGCGTCGAGCGAGCCGATCTCCTCTGCACCGATCTGGGGAGCGCGCGCCTCTGGCTCAGCGTCATCGCGAAGGAACTCGCCCATCAGCTCCTGTTCGAGATCGATCTCGAAATCCGCTCCGGACGAATTCGCGGCCGCCTCTTCCTTTGCCAGACCCATGATGCGGCTGAGTTCAGCCAGCGGGTCGTTGTCCGGAATCTCGGAGGAACGCGCTGCCTTCAAGACGGAATTGCTTGCCATCGTTTAATCCCACACTCGTACCCGCCCCGGCGAGGCCGCCAGGAACGAGAGGCCGTACCAGCGTAATGTGGGCAAAAGGTGACAGGTATCTCCGGACGGACCTAACGCATTTCGCGGGGCGCTTCGGCTCCGATCAACGCCAGTCCGGATGAAATGACGCCGGAAACTGCCTGCACCAGCCCGAGTCTGGCATAAGTCAATTCTGGGTCGTTAACCTTAACAAAACGTAAGCCGGGATTGTCGTTGCCGCGGTTCCACTGTCCATGGAACGCGGTCGCGAGCTCGTACAGGTAGAACGCCAGCCGATGCGGCTCCTTGGCAAGCGCAGCACTCTCGATGAGACGCGGATATTCTGCCAGTTTCTTGATCAGCGCGATCTCGCTCTCGTCGGTAAGCAGATGCGCCCGTTCCGACAGATCCGCGACCGGGGGAATCGCCACGCCGAATTGCTCCGCCGCTTGGCGCATGGCCGAGTGGGTCCGCGCCGAAGCGTACTGGACGTAGAACACGGGATTGTCCTTCGACTGCTCCGTCACCTTGGCGAAGTCGAAGTCGAGCGGCGCATCGTTCTTGCGATAGATCATCATGAAGCGGATGGGATCGCGCCCAACCTCCTCGACCACTTCGCGCAACGTGACAAATTCCCCCGAGCGCTTCGACATGCGCACCGGTTCGCCGTCGCGGAAGAGTTTGACGAGTTGGCACAAGAGCACGGTCAGCTTGATATCGTCGCCGCCGACGGCGCGCGCCAACGCCTCCATCCGCTTGACGTAACCGCCGTGGTCGGCGCCGAGGATGAAGATCATCTCTTGGAAGCCGCGCCGGTATTTGTCGTAGAGATAGGCGACGTCGGCGGCGAAATAGGTGTAGGCGCCGTCGGACTTCACCAGCGGCCGGTCGATGTCGTCGCCGATCTCGGTCGAGCGGAACAGCGTCTGCTCCCGGTCTTCCCAGTCCTCCGGCAGTTGCCCCTTCGGCGGCGGCAGCTTGCCCTTGTAGACATGGCCCTTCATCGTCAGTTCGTTCAGCGCCGTGCGGATCTTGCGGCCGCCGTCCGCATGCAGCGTACGTTCGGAGAAGAACACTTCGTGATGCACGTTGAGCGCGGCGAGGTCCTCCCGGATCATCGCCATCATCGCCTCGATCGTGCGCTCCTTGACGATAGCGAGCGCCTCGTCGTCCGGCAGTTGGGTCAGCCCAGCGCCGAATTCCCTGGCCAGCGCCTCGCCCACCGGCACCAGATAGTCGCCGGGATAGAGACCGGCCGGAATCTCGCCGATCTCCTCGCCGAGCGCCTGCCGGTAGCGCAGCAGGACCGACCGGCCGAGCACGTCGATCTGCACGCCGGCGTCGTTGATGTAGTATTCCTTGGTCACGTCGTAGCCGGCGAAGGCCATCAGGTTGGCGAGCACGTCGCCCACCACCGCGCCGCGGCAATGACCCACATGCATCGGCCCGGTCGGGTTGGCGGAGACATACTCGACATTGGTCTTGCGCCCGGCGCCCACCTGCGAACGACCGTAGTCGGCGCCGGCGGCCAGCATGGTCTTCAGCGCCGTTTGCCAGAAACCGTCGGAGAGACGCAAATTGATGAAGCCGGGTCCCGCAACCTCGACCGACGCGACATCGCCATCCTCGCGCAGCACCGCCGCGATCTTCTCCGCGAGCGCGCGCGGATTCTCGCCGACACTCTTGGCCAGCACCATTGCCGCGTTGGTGGCAATATCGCCGTGCGAGGGATCGCGCGGCGGTTCGACCGCGATGCGGCTCGTGTCGAGCGCTCCACCGTCTTTGGCAGTCAGCGCAAGCGTCTCCACTGCCTTTTTGATTCGCGCGTTGAAGTCGGCGAAAATGTTCATCACATCGTCCGTGGTCGAAGAAATCGCGGCTTTTCGCCATCCGGCGACGCCGCGGCTGCGCCTAGCTTAAATCCGGGGTGTGGTCAAACAGGCGGCGATGCTCCTTGAGCGCATAAGTATCCGTCATGCCGGCGAGAAAATCCGCGACATGGCGCGCCTTGACTGTTTCGGCGGCGTCCGCGAGCACGCCGCGCCATCCCTCCGGCATCTCGCGGGGATCGGCCATATAGCGCGCGAAGAGATCGCGAAGGACGTCGTCGGCCCGCGCCCGCACCTCCATCACTCTCGGATTGCGGTAGAGGTTGCGGTAGAGGAAGGCTTTCAGCTCGGCTTCCTGGGCCGCCACCGCCGAGGAAAAGACCACCATTGGCCGACCGGCCGCACGCACCGCGTCTGCGCTTTCCGGCGCAGTCTGCGCCAGCCGTGCCTGCGCCGTCACGATGACGTCCTCGACCATCCGCGTGATCTGACGTCGCACCAGTTCGTGCCCGGTTCTGATCGGATCGAGCGCAGGATAGAGGCCTCGCACCTCGGCAAGAATGGCCGCAGGGAGACTGACCTCGTCCAGAGCGTCAAGTGTCAGCAAGCCCGAACGCAACCCGTCGTCGATGTCGTGGGCATTGTAAGCGATGTCGTCGGCAATCGCGGCACACTGCGCCTCGATGCCCGCGAATTCCGACAGATGGAGATCATAGAGCTCGTTGAAGTCGAGCACGGAACGTGACACCGGCCCCTTCAGCCCCTTCCCGCCGGCGTCGACGAGCGGCCCGTTGTGCTTGACCAGCCCTTCGAGCGTCTCCCAGGTGAGGTTCAGCCCGTCGAACTCGGCGTAGCGGCGCTCGAGCTTCGTCACGACCCGTAGCGCCTGAGAATTGTGGTCGAAGCCGCCGAACTCCTTCATGCATTCGGCGAGTGTGTCCTCGCCGGTATGGCCGAACGGCGTATGGCCGAAATCGTGGACGAGCGCGACTGCTTCTGCGAGATCCTCGTCGGCGCGCAACGCCCGGGCCAGAGCGCGGGCGATCTGCGCCACTTCGATCGAGTGCGTCAACCGGGTACGGTAGTGGTCGCCTTCATGCGCGACAAAGACCTGGGTCTTGTGCTTGAGTCGCCGGAAGGCGGTCGAATGGATGATGCGGTCGCGATCGCGCTGGAACGGAGTGCGCGTCTGGCTCTCGCGTTCGGGATAGAAACGCCCCCGCGACCGGGCGGGATCGCTCGCGTAGGCAGCCCTCGGGCGATAGCCGAAGCCGATGCCCTCGAAGGCGCTTTTCTCCCCGGACATCGAAACCCGCCGCTGGTTGACTTGGATACCTGCGCTTCATACCTATTGGCGAGAGACGAACGCAAGGTGACGCCCATGGGCACGGACGCGAAGACCGCCATGAAGGGCATCGAGGTGACTGATGCGGCCGCACTGCGCGTCGGGAAAATCGTCGCCAAGGAGCCGGGCAAGATGGCCCTTCGCGTGTCCGTGGAGGGCGGCGGCTGTTCCGGCTTCTCCTACAAGTTCGACCTGGTGGACAGCCGCAACGACGACGACGTCGCCATCGAAAAGCTCGGCGCCACCATTCTGATCGATGAATTGTCGCTTATCTACATGGGCGGTTCGGTGATCGACTTCGTCGACGACCTGATGGGCCAGTCGTTCCAGATCAGGAATCCCAACGCGGTCGCCTCCTGCGGGTGCGGCACCAGCTTCTCGGTCTGACCGGCGATGAAGATCGCGACCTGGAACATCAACGGCGTCAAGGCGCGCATCGAGAACCTCGTCGCCTGGCTCAAGGAAAGCCAGCCGGACATCGTCTGCCTGCAGGAGATCAAGACGGTGGACGAGGGTTTTCCGCGTGCCGAGGTCGAAGCACTTGGCTACCATGTCGAGACGCATGGCCAGAAAGGCTTCAACGGCGTCGCGATCCTGTCGAAATTGCCCTTCGACGAGGTGAACCGCGGCTTGCCCGGCGACGACGAGGACGATCAGTCGCGCTTCATCGAAGCGGTGTTTTCGACGGAAAAGGGTGTGCTGCGAGTCGTCTCGCTCTATCTGCCCAACGGCAACCCGATCTCGGAAGACCGCAAGTTCGGCTACAAGCTGCGCTGGATGGCGCGGCTCGAACGCTGGGCGGCCGAGCGCCTGCGTCTGGAAGAGCCGCTGGTGCTCGCCGGCGACTACAACGTCATCCCCGAGAAGGAGGATGCGAAACGCTGGCAGGACTGGGTGAACGACGCCCTGTTCCAGCCGGAATCGCGCCAGGCGTTCCGCCGCCTGCTCTCGCTCGGCTTCACCGAATCGATCCGCTCCGTCACCGATGCGCTCGACGTCTATACGTTCTGGGACTATCAGGCCGGTGCCTGGCAGAAGAACAACGGCATCCGCATCGACCATCTGCTCCTGTCGCCGGAAGCCGCCGATACGCTACGCGCCGCCTCGGTCGAAAAGCACGTGCGATCGTGGGAGAAGCCCTCCGATCACGTGCCGGTCGCCGTCGATCTCGGCATTGCCGTCCGCGCCTGAGTGCGCGAGACTATCTCCGCGCCAGCATGTCCTGCGCGAGCGCGATCGCCGTGCGGCGGTCGGCCTCGGTGGCGAGCGCGAAGGCTTCCTCCTGCATGCCGCCGATCCACTGGCGGTCACGGGGATCGGCGCGCTCCATGGCAGCGGTCAGCATGGCGAGCCCGCGCACGACCTTGCCGCGCTGGTAGAGCAGGTTGCCGAGCGTCGCCTGCGCACCGGCATGGCCCTTTTCGGCGGCGAGCTGAAGCCAGCGGCCGGCCTGCTTGACCGAGGTCTTGACGCCCTCGCCGTTGAGGAACATTCGGCCGAGTTCGAACTGCGCCGTCGGGTTGCGGTAATTGGTGGCCGCGTCGCGATAATATTCCTGCGCCAGGCCCGGATCGGCCTTGACCGGCGTTCCCGGGATGCCCTTGCGGACATAGGTTCCGATCGCCACCAGCGCATCGGAGACATAGGCCGCTTCCACGCTGCCGTGCTCGACCCCCTGGCTGACGATCTGCGAATAGAACTTGAAGGCCTCGTAGTCGTTGCGGGCGACCCCGTCGCCATCGGCATACATGCGAGCCAGCTTCCACTGGGCGCCGAGCTGCCCCTTCTCGGCGGCATAGCGATAGGCCTCGATCGCCTCGTCCTTGTGGCCGCTGCGGTATTTGTCGTAGCCGTCGCGCAACGCTTCCCACGGATTGGACAACGGCGTGCCGCCGGTCGATGCCGGATCGAGCGCAAGCGCCTGCCCCAGCCCGGTCAGCAGCATGCCCGCCGCGAATGCACCAACCCTTATGGACCCGGAAATCCGCATCTCTCTCAAATCACTCACGCCGTACGCACCGACAGGACGCCGCCCCGCGCCCGCGCCGCAGCCGCAAAGCCGGCCATGAAAACCGCTACCGTCCATCCGCCTTTGCGGAAGAACGCGATTTCAGCCCTCATGCCGGTTCGATACGTCACGGCGTCCCTTCTCGTTTTCGCCGCTTGTCGCGGCCTTGCCTCGTCCGGCGGCCCCACGGGCAGCCTCGAAGAGAGCTTCGGGGTGCTCCGGGTTTATGGCGGGAAGTAGGCAATTTGTCCCCTCCGCTTTATAGCGCGAGGGATGTTGAAAGAGTGTTGCCGAATCGTCACAAACCATCGCCGACGCTGAAACGAAAACGGCCCCGCTGGGGGCCGCCTGCCGTCTTGGCTCGCAAGGCGCTATTCGGGGAGGATTCGAACCGCTCCCCTGTCGGCGCTGGCGGCGAAGGCGGCATAGGCCTTCAGCGCCGTCGTGACGGCCCGCTTGCGCGGCGCCGCCGGCTTCCAGCCCAACCTGTCCTGCTCGGCTCGGCGGGCCGCCAGCTCCGCTTCGTCCACCCGCAGGCTGATCGTCCGATTGGGAATGTCGATGTCGATCATGTCGCCTTCGCGCACCAGGCCGATCGTGCCGCCGCTCGCCGCCTCGGGCGACACATGGCCGATCGAGAGACCCGAGGTACCTCCGGAGAAGCGGCCATCGGTAAGAAGCGCGCAAGCCTTGCCGAGCCCCTTCGACTTCAGATAGCTCGTCGGATAAAGCATCTCCTGCATTCCGGGTCCGCCCCGCGGACCTTCATAGCGGATGACCACCACGTCGCCCGCCTTTACCTCGTTGGCGAGAATGCCCTTCACGGCTGCGTCCTGGCTCTCGTAGACCTTGGCCGGTCCGGAGAATTTCAGGATCGAATCGTCGACGCCGGCGGTCTTCACGACGCAGCCGTCGAGCGCGATGTTTCCCTTCAGCACCGCCAGGCCGCCGTCCTTCGAGAACGGCGTCTCGGCCGAACGGATGACGCCCGCCTCGCGGTCGAGGTCAAGCTCGTCCCAGCGCCGGTCCTGGCTGAACGCCGTCTGCGTTGGAACGCCGCCGGGAGCGGCCAGGAAGAAGTCGCGGACCTTCGCGCTGTTGGTCCGCGAGATGTCCCAGCGGTCGATAGCGTCGCCGATCGTCGCCGTATGGACCGTCGGCAGGTCGCGATGAATCAAGCCGGCGCGGTCGAGCTGGCCCAGAATCGCGAAGATGCCGCCGGCGCGGTGAACGTCCTCCATGTGGACGTCGCTCTTGGCCGGCGCCACCTTGCACAGCACAGGCACGCGCCGCGACAGCGCGTCGATGTCGTCCATGGTGAAATCGACCTCCCCCTCATGTGCCGCGGCGAGGATGTGGAGCACCGTATTGGTTGACCCGCCCATGGCGATGTCCAGCGCCATGGCGTTCTCGAACGTCTGCTTCGTGACGATCGAACGCGGCAGGACACTCGCGTCATCCTGCTCGTAATAGCGCTGGCAGAGGTCGACGACGAGATGGCCAGCCTCCACGAACAGACGCTTGCGGTCCGCATGGGTAGCGAGCGTCGAGCCGTTGCCGGGCAGCGACAGGCCGAGCGCCTCGGTCAGGCAGTTCATCGAATTGGCGGTGAACATGCCAGAGCACGAGCCGCAGGTCGGGCAGGCCGAGCGTTCGATGGTCTTGACGTCCTCGTCGGACACCTTGTCGTCGGCGGCCGCCACCATCGCGTCGACGAGGTCGAGCGCAACCTTCTTGCCCTGAAGGACAACCTTGCCAGCTTCCATCGGGCCGCCGGAGACGAAGACGGCAGGGATGTTGAGCCGCATCGCCGCCATCAGCATGCCAGGCGTGATCTTGTCGCAATTCGAGATGCAGACCATGGCGTCGGCGCAGTGCGCATTGACCATGTATTCGACGCTGTCGGCGATGAGCTCGCGTGACGGTAGCGAATACAGCATGCCGTCGTGGCCCATGGCGATGCCATCGTCGACCGCGATCGTGTTGAATTCCTTGGCGACGCCGCCGGCGGCCTCGATCTCGCGCGCCACCAGCTGGCCAAGATCCTTGAGGTGGACGTGGCCCGGCACGAATTGGGTGAAGGAATTGACCACGGCGATGATCGGCTTGCCGAAATCGCCCTCCTTCATACCGGTGGCGCGCCACAGGCCGCGCGCGCCGGCCATGTTGCGGCCGTGGGTGGTGGTGCGTGAACGATAGGCGGGCATTTCCGATCCTGGCTTTCTTGGCGTATCCGAAATCCTTTATGCGCTAACGGCCCGCGTGACCAGACCGTCGGCTGCAGGCAAGTCCTGCCGATTTGCGATACCAATCGTGCTTTGCCGCCTCTACGCGGCGAAGCGGCGCGCGTCGCCGGCGAAGAAGTCCTCGGGAATGCCCCCGCCCACAAGCCGGTGGAACATCGCGTCGATTTCCTCGGCAGAAGTCTCGGGCTCTTCCGACAGCCACCAGGTCGCGACCGTCATGAATGTTCCGGTGATGAAATCGAGGATCAATTTGCGCGGAACCCCGCGATGGAGGCCCGGACGGGCATAGGCGCCGAGAAAGCGGGCCAGTTCCTGACGGATCGCTCCCAGCACGATCGCGTGGCCGGCGGTGCCTTCCAGGGCTTTGAGCAACGCGCGGTGGCCGTGCATATGGCGCAGAAGCGCGAGCGTGCCCTGGCAGGATTCGATGCGGGGTCGCAGCAATTGCGTCTCGCGCCCGTGCTGGAGAACCGGCCGCAGCCGTTCGAGGCTGCGCGCGACGAGTTCGTCCTTCGAGCGGAAATGGGCATAGACGGTCGAACGCCCGACGCCTGCCTCGGCGGCGATGTCGGGCACCGCGATTTCGTCATAGGGCCGGGTCAGCATGAGTCTGACGACGGCATCGTAGAGAGCCTGCCGGGTTCGATGGACTCGTCGATCGATGGCCATGGGTCGCTCCCGAGGATGAGGACGCTGGGATCGGCGGCGGAAGCCGGACGTTTTGCCCGTAACGTCCGGCAACAACCCGCCAGCGCTCATAGATATCGCGCTAACGCTCCCTCATCGCAACAGCAAGGGAGAGCCCTCATGTCGACCCAATTCATCTCAGGCGCACCGGCGGCGCCAGACCGGCTTCGATCCGCCGAGTTCCGCGCCGGTGCCGCGGCCCTGTTCATCCTGGTGCTGACGTCTGTGCACCACGCCTGGGGTGCCTACGTCTTCGACACTCCGTTCCGGCTGCACATCGTATTCGTCAGCATTCCGGTCGCGGCCCTGATCGTCGGCCTGTTCTACGTCACGGCCACGGGCCGTCCCCGCGTGGCGACCGCCGCCCGCTGGGCCGCAATCGCTACGATCGCGTTGTTCCCCATACTCGCGATCGGCTTTTACGAGGGCGGCTACAACCACCTCGTGAAAAACCTGGTCTTCTTCGTCGGCGGGGAAGGAGCGACCCGGGAGGTTTTCTCGTCACCGATGTATGAGATGCCGAGCGACGTCTTCTTCGAGGCGACCGGAGTTCTTCAGCTGCCGGCCGCGGTCTATGCCTCGCTGCAACTGTGGCGGCTGCTGCGGGCGATGCGCTGAGGAGAACGGGCGTCGGCCGTGGCCGGCGCCCGCAATCTGTCAGTGGCTCACCCGGGCCAGCGCCGTCTGCAGCCGCGCCCGTTGTTCGCGGAACTCGGCCAGTTTCTCGCGCTCGGCCTCCACCACCTCTTCGGCGGCCTTGGCGACAAACTGCGGGTTGTCGAGCTTCTTTTCGACACGGGCGATTTCGCCGTCGATCTTGGCAACTTCCTTGGCCAGCCGCGCGGCTTCCGCCTTCACGTCGATCAGGTCGCCGAGCGGCAGGGCGAAGGTCGCCTCGCCGAGCACGATCTGCGCCGACGCCTTCGGGGCGGCGGTAGAGTGACCGACCTGGCCGACGCGGGCGAGACGCGCGATCGCCGGCGCATGGCGGGCAAGCCGTGCCTCGGTCTCCTTATCGGCGCCGATGACGCACAGCGGCGCAACCGCCGAGGGCGGAACATTCATCTCGGCACGGACCGAACGGATACCCGAGACCAGGTCGATCAGCCAGTTGATCTCGGCCGCCGCCTCTGCATCCTCGAAATCGGGATTCGGCCAGGCGGCGTGGCACAGAAGCGTTGACCGCGAAGCCCCTTCGCCGGCCGTATGCGCCCACAGTTCTTCCGTCATGAACGGCATGATCGGGTGCAAAAGCTTGTAGATCTCGTCGAGAACGAACGCCGCGACCGCCTGCGATTCCGCCTTTGCAGACGCATCGTCGCCCATGAACACGGGCTTCAGCAGTTCCAGATACCAGTCGCAGAAACCGTTCCAGACGAAGCGGTAGGCCGCGCCCGCGGCGTCGTTGAACCGATAGGTCTCGATCGCCCCGGTAATCTCGCGGGCGGCACGGGTCAGCTCGGTCAGGATCCAGCGGTTGACCGTCAGCTTGGCGTCGTTGAGCCAGAAGTCGTCGTTGCGCGCCACCCCGTTCATCTCGGCGAAGCGGGTCGCATTCCAGAGCTTGGTGCCGAAATTGCGGTAGCCGGCAACCCGTGCCGGGTCGAGCTTCACATCCCGGCCCTGCGCCGCCATGATCGTCAGGGTGAATCGCAGCGCATCGGCGCCGTACTCGTCGATCAGCTCGAGCGGGTCGATGACGTTGCCCTTCGACTTCGACATCTTGGCGCCGCTCTTGTCGCGGACGAGCGCGTGGACATAGACCGTGTGGAACGGCTCCTCGTCCATGAAATGCAGTCCCATCATCATCATCCGGGCGACCCAGAAGAAGATGATGTCGAAGCCGGTCACCAGCACGTCGGTCTGGTAGTAGGTTTCCAGCTCCTTCGTCTGCTGCGGCCAGCCCAGCGTCGAGAACGGCCACAGCGCCGAGGAGAACCAGGTGTCGAGCACGTCTTCGTCGCGTGTCAGGATCTCGCCGGGAGAAAAATTGTCGAGCTTCTCCTGGACGAATGCCTTCCACGGACCTTCGAGGGCCAAGTAGTATTCAACAGCGTCATCCAGCGCCTCTTGCTCGGTCTTGGCGACGAAGACATGGCCGTCCGGGCCGTACCAGGCCGGAATCTGATGACCCCACCAGAGCTGGCGTGAGATGCACCAGGGCTGGATGTTCTCCATCCATTCGAAGTAGGTCTTTTCCCAATTCTTCGGCACGAATTTGGTGCGACCCTCGCGCACCGAAGCGATCGCCGGCTTCGCCAGTTCCGCCGCGTTGACGTACCATTGGTCGGTGAGGAACGGCTCGATCGGCACGCCGCCGCGGTCGCCGTGCGGCACCATGTGTCTGTGCGGCTCGATCTTGGCGAGGAAGCCGCCCTCCTCCATGATCCGAACGATCAGCTTGCGCGCCTCGAAACGGTCGAGGCCGTGCAACTGGTCCCAGACGGACTGGCGCTCAGGCGTCACCTCGACGCCGTCGGCGAACTCCTCGTTGTCGTTGATGCTTATCGTGCCGTCCACGGTCAGGACGTTGATCGCCGGCAAATCGTTGCGCTTGCCGACTTCGAAGTCGTTGAAGTCGTGGGCAGGCGTGATCTTCACCGCGCCGGTGCCCTTCTCGGGATCGGAATACTCGTCGGCGACGATCGGGATCTTGCGGCCGACGATGGGCAGGACTGCCCGTTTGCCGACCAGGCTGCGATAGCGCTCGTCGTCCGGATGAACGGCGACGCCGGTATCGCCGAGCATGGTTTCCGGCCGCGTCGTGGCGACGGTGATGTAGGTCGACGGATCGTCGGGGTCGAAGACAGCGCCCTCGACCGGATAGCGGAAATGCCAGAGGCTGCCGTTGATCTCGACCTGTTCGACCTCGAGGTCGGAAATCGCCGTCCTCAGCTTCGGATCCCAGTTGACCAGCCGCTTGTCCTTGTAGATCAGACCCTGCCGGTAGAGCGTGACGAACACCTCGAGCACCGCCTCGGAGAGGCCCTCGTCCATGGTGAACCGCTCGCGCGACCAGTCGCAGGATGCGCCCAGCCTCTTCAGCTGATTGACGATCATCCCGCCTGACGCCGTCTTCCATTCCCACACCCTGTCGACGAATTCGTCGCGGGTCAGATCGCGGCGATGGATCTGCCTCTCCGACAGCTGCCGCTCGACCACCATCTGGGTGGCGATCCCGGCATGGTCCATGCCCGGCTGCCAAAGCACGTTTTTGCCGCGCATGCGCTCGAAACGGACGAGAATGTCCTGCAGCGTGTTGTTGAGCGCGTGGCCCATGTGCAGCGAGCCGGTGACATTGGGCGGCGGGATGACAATGGTGAACGGCTCTGCCCCCTCCTCCGCGCCGGCGCCGGCCACGAACGCGTCTGCGTCTTCCCAGGCCTGAGCGATGCGGGGCTCGATCGTGTTTGAATCGTATGTCTTGTCGAGCATCTGAGTGGTCCGGCCAATGGGGGAGCGTGCGCCCGTGTAAATCCGAGGGGCGCTGATGTGTCAACCTGCGCGTCCTGCGGCCGTCTGCGCGGCCGTGCGGGTGGGAAGTACCGTCGCGAACACTAGCCGGCGATCCGACCGAACGGAATCGCTGCGGCTAGGCCCTCAGCCAACCGGCTTCGCCGATGAGCGAACTCAGCCGGCGCCGCCGCGGGCGACCCGCTCGATCTCCTCGCGCACCAGTCGCTCGACCAGCGTCGGCAGGTTGTTGTCCAGCCAGTCCTGCAGCATCGGCCGCATCATCTCCTCGGCGATCTCGTCGAAAGAGCGACGGCGGCTCGCCGCGAACGCGTCCGACAGTTCCCCGAACGCGGCAGCGACCTGGCGGCCGGCCACCTCCGAAATGATCGAGGAGCGCGGCGTGTCGGGCAAGCTGGCGGGAGACGGCGATGAGGATACCGGTGCGGGCGCAGGAGCAGGGGCTGCGATCGGCGAGGCCGGGCGCTGGTTCCATTCGCTTCGCGCGCCGGCGTCGCCGGCCGGCTCGACCGTGACCGTCTGCAGGGGGCGTTCGCTCCGCGGCGACGGTGCGTTCTTAGGTTCGGCAGCGACGACAGACTCGACCTCGACGGCGGGCTTGGTGACCTGGTCCGCCTCGGCGGAGAGCGGGGTCGCTGGCCGAACAACGGCGGCAGGCTCGCTCGACGCGTGCAATTCCTCCCGGAACGTCTCGATGTCCCGGGCGCCCATACTCGGAGAGGATGTGTTGGCAGCAGCGGGAAAGGCCGTCTCCTGCGCGGTGCGGGTGGTATCGCTGTCCTCGATGATCCGCCGGATCGATGCGAGGATCTCCTCCATCGAGGGTTCGCGCTGTGCGCCCCCCAATTGCTGGACGACTGCTTCGGCTGCCTGCGACGCCATATGCCCTTACCCCGCGCGACTGAGGATTCGCGTTTCGAATCAGGCTTTCAGGGTAGCTGACGCGACGCCGCTGGTGAATCCCCACTGGCGACTTAACGCATTTGCTCACAGGATTAAGTGGAGCCCTCAGCGACCGTCGGGGGTGCGCAATCCGATCCACTTGTTCTTGATCGCGTCGTAATGTTCTTCCGGATCGTATTCGGCGACGTTTAGGCCGAGCTGTCGCACATTGAGACGGCCGATCGCCGAAAGGATCGCGTAGCTCGCGACGACCAGGTCGCGCTCCGAGCTGATCTGGTTGATCTGGGCGCTGATCACGTCGGCCTGCGCGTTCAGCACGTCAAGCGTCGTGCGCTGGCCGACATTGCGCTCCTCGATCACGCCGTTGAGCGCGAGCTGGGCGGCGGAGACGAGTTCGCGGTTGGCGACGACACTTTCCTTCGCCGCCTGGTATTGTGTCCAGGCCGACGCGACGGCCTGCCGAACCTGGTCGTGGGAGACATCCACCTCGATGCGGGCTTGACCCAGCGATTCCTTGCGCTGCCTGACCGTCGCCGAACTGCGCCCGCCGGAATAGATCGGCACGGTAAGCGTCGCCCCAATGCTGGCGCGGTCGCTCCAGCCATTGTTCTGGCCGACGCCCGGAAGCGTTTCCGAATAGTTCTGAGACACGCCCGCAGAAGCGGAAACCTGCGGCAGAAGCGCGCCCTCCGCGGCCTTGACCGAGAACGCCGACGCGTCGACCAGATGCTTGTTGGCCTTGATCGCAGGGTGTTCTGCCGCCGCAATGACGAATGCCTTGTCGATCCCGCCGGGCAATCCCTTGACGGGGCCCGCCCCGTTCAGCCTGCCGGGATTCTCTCCGACGATCTGGCGATAGGTCGCTTCGCTGGCGGCCGCCTGAGCGCGCGCCGCGGCCAGCGAAGCCACCGCCGCCGACCGGCTGGCATCGGCCTGCGCAACATCGGTGCGCGTGCCCTCGCCCACTTCGAACCGCGAACGGGCCGCCCGCACCTGCTCGGCCAGGAACTGGAGATTGCGCTCGGTCAGGACGGCGATCTGGCGGTCGCGGATCACGTCCATATAGGCGCTGGCGGCATTGAACAGAATGTTCTGTTCGGTATTGCGCAGGCCTTCGACGGAGGCGCGCACCTGAGCTTCGGCGGCGCGGACATTGTTGCGCGTCTGAAAACCGTCGAACAGCGATTGGGAAATGGTGACGCCGAACGATCCCGTGGTGATGCGGAGACCCGCCTGCGAGGCGTAATTGATGCTCCCCGAGCCCGTAATCGTCGGTCTGTAGCCGGACTTGGCGATCGCCACGCCCTCGTCGGTGACTCGCACGCCCGCACGGCTCGAGTTCAACTCCGAATTGAATTGATATGCCTTTGAAAGCGCCCCGAAAATCGTCTCGGCGAGGGAGGGTGAAGCGCTCAACAGAAGAGTTGAAACTGCGCCCAATGTTACTAGTCTGCGAACAACCGACACGAATGACCTCGTTTCCTGGCGACGGTTGGCGACCGTCTTCAGTTCGACTACGCGTGGCAGCCTCGTAAGGTCAGCGCACACCCCGTCGCGCAAACGCGTGTGCCTTGTCACCCCGGCAGATTCGACGCTTGCGCCCGGCCAACATGGTTGCAAGACCGAATTAAATCAAGCGGTCAAAACTCGAATGACGGAATGTTGTTGAAACCCGGCAACGGTTTGACGGCGGCATTGAATGCGCGGCGGGCGGAAACCGATGAGCCATGCTTCACGTAGACGCGTACCACGCCGGAATTGCCGTATCCTTCGACCGCAACCAGGCGTCCCCCATCCTTCAACTGATCGAAAAGGGCATGCGGGATGGTCTCGACTGCGCCTTCGAGTACGATGACGTCGTAGGGAGCCTGTGCCGGATAGCCGTCGGCCAAGACTCCCTCGACGACTGCGACCGTGTCGTAGCCCAGCGCCGAAAGCACCGACTGCGCCTTGGCGGCCAGCGCCGAATCCTGTTCCAGCGCGACCACCGACCCCGCCAGCTTCGACAGAACCGCCGCCGAATAGCCGCTACCGGCGCCGACATCGAGGACGAAATCGCCCGGCTGGATATCCGCCAGCTGGACGATGCGCGCGAAAGGCGACGGCTCCATCAGATAGCGGCCGGGAGAGATTTCGAGATCCTCGTCGATATAGGCGAGGCTCTTGCGCGCGGCCGGAACGAATTCCTCGCGCGGCACCGACAGAAGAGCATCGAGCAGCGGCAAAGAGGTGACGTCGGTCGTGCGGACCTGTCCGTCCACCATTTTGGTCCGCAACCCGGCGAAATCTGACATCATGGTCGGCCCGCTCTCCCGGCGATGAGGATCGCCGAATCAAGGCCCACCCTTCGCGGCGGGCCGGAAACCCCTTCCCACCCTGGAGGCCTCGCCCGGAATCGAACCGGGGTGCAAGGATTTGCAGTCCTCTGCGTAACCACTCCGCCACGAGGCCTCACGGGGGGAACCGCGCTCTGTTAACAGAGGGAATCCTGGCCCACAAGCCGTCGACTGCCGCTTGCGTTTCTTTTCCCTTATGGCCCGGGCGCCATCATTCGGCGCCCTTCTGGAACCGGCGGCGCAGCCATACGCCGGACCGTCGATTGAAGCGCCGCACCGCCGGCGAATCGTGTGCCAGCACGAAGAGCCCGAGCGGAATCATCCAGAATCCCACGACGGGCAGAAAGCCGACGGATCCCATCAGCACCAATCCGAGGCCGAGGCCGACGCGCAGAGGCCGGGCTCGAGGCAAGGCGATGTCGCGGCCGAGGAGCTTGATCCGCGGCGCAGGTCTTTCGCTGTCAGCTGGTGCGTTCATGTCCGGCGTCCACGGCGTTCGACCGGTTTGCACGGTCGCGAGAACTGCGCATATCGGGTCGCGGGTACCGGATTTCGACCCGCATGCGGCAAATCGCCGAAAAATTCGCCACCTTGCTGTTGGCAAATCGGAAACGGGTTTGCTATAGGCACCGCACTCTGACGAGCGCCAGTGTTCCCCGGTAGCTCAGCGGTAGAGCAACCGGCTGTTAACCGGTTGGTCGCTGGTTCGAATCCGGCCCGGGGAGCCACTCCTTACATTGTCCGACCCGGACACATAGGTAACGGATTGTTCCTAAGACATGGGTGACACCCCCCCGTGGCGTCCGGATTGCCGATGGTCCGCAGCGTTCTCCGTTCCAGGTCGGCATACCCCGGATCATAGTTCATGAAGCTGGCGAGGCTGTCCCTGCCGTTTAGCGGCTATCGCCGGTCTTGAACTCGCCTTGAAGACGGGGAACAGACCAGGGAAAGCGGTCCCGCAGATTGCGGTTCGTCATCCAATGCGCCGCATCGCCCGCATGCCTCTGCAAGAATTCGATGCTCGAAAGCGGTCGTCGAACTTTCAGTCTTGCCTGTCGAGCCGATCGCCGTGCCGGGCAATCCATCTCGTGAAGGCGTCGACCCACGACTGCAGGAAGGCCTTGGTCTTGTCGTCCGTGACGTCGCTGTTTTCGTCGATTAAGCCGGGCTTGAAGACGAAGTAGATCTCCGGCAGCCCCATCAGAATGACGTTCAAGATGACAAGAATGCTGCGAAGTTGCACCTGACCGGCCGCAGTTCCGATCAGCCCCGGGCTGGCCCCGATGACGGCACCCGGCTTGCAGTACCAGGAATTGTTGCTGCGGGGGCGCGATGCCCAGTCGACCGCATTCTTCACGATCGACGGGAAAGAACGATTGAACTCCGGCATTACGAAAAGCACGGCATCCGCTGCCTCGATCTCCTTTTTCAGCCGTGTGACGGTCGGAGGCGGATTGTCCCACAGGTCGTCGTCGTAGTGCGGAAGGCCCCCGATCTCGGCGAATTGGAACTCGAGCTGGCCTGCCGAAAGCTTGGCGATCGCCAAGGCCAACTGCCGGTTCACCGAAGCTTTTCGCAGACTTCCGACAAAAACCAGAACCTTGTACATCCGTCCCCCCGCCCCCTCCCCATCCGAGATGGCCAGCCTGCTTTCACGTCGGCGATCGGCGACGAATGGCGTCGCAGTCCCGAGGATTCCGAAGTCTAATGGCCGTCAAATGCCACGGGGATACTCGCCGCTCATCGCGGTTTCCCGATCGGCATTGTGATCTTGGCCGGCCTGTTTTCTCACCGTCCCAACAAGCCGGTCGCAATTGGCGGATATGCAATCACGATGCCAAGACTGGCGACCATGATTAACGCGAACGGGATTGCGCCCACGAAAATATCCTTCAGGCTGACGCTGGGGTCGTTGATCGTGGCTTTGATCACGAACACCGACATTCCGAAGGGAGGTGTGAGCAAACCGACCTCGATCGCAATGACAGTAACGATGCCAAACCACACCAGGTCGGTGCCCATGGACACGAGCACCGGCAGCATCAGCGGCACGAGAATGAGCATGATGGAACTGCTGTCGAGCACCATGCCCAACAGAAGAACTACCAGGCAATAGAGCAGCATCAGCGGCAGAAGCGACAGATCGCTTGTCGTTACGAGTTCTCCCAGAAAGGCGGGAAGCCCGGAGAAAGCGAGCATCCGGGAATACATCTGAGCCGCGACGATCAGGAAACATACGGTCGCGGTGACCAATCCGGTCTCCACGAGCACGCGCCATAGGGCTTCAAGTGGCAGCCGCCGTTTCAGCAATCCGATCGCCAGAGCCCCGAGCACGCCAACGCCGCCGGCTTCGACCGGCGTGATCCACCCCGTATAGATTCCGCCCAACACCAAGGCGATGAGCGCAGTGATGGGAACGCCTTTGGAGAGGAGTTCGCGCCGGCTCAGTTGCTCGGTGGTGGTGCCCAGATTCTGTCCGACGAAACCTGGTACGAGGAAGGCCATCGAGATCGTCCCCAGGCCGAACAAGACCGCGAGGAGAAGACCCGGCCCGATGCCGGCGACGAAAAGATCGCCGATCGATTGCTCAGTGATGAGGCCATACAGGATGAGCAGCAGGCTCGGAGGAATCAGCATGCCGAGAACGGAGCTGCCCGCCACCAGGCCGACGGCGAAGCGCTTGTTGTATCCGTGACGGTTCAGCTCGGGCACGGCGATCTTGGTAAAGATCGCCGCTGATGCAATCGAAACGCCGGTAATCGCGGCAAATACCGCGTTGGCGGCCACGGTGCCGACCGCCAGCCCACCTTTGATCCGACGAAACATCGCGTTGGCGACATCGAAAGCATCCCGTCCCAATCCGGTTTCCCCGACCAGGAAGCCCATCAGGACGAAGAGCGGGATAACTCCGAAAAAGTAGCTCGAAACGGCATTGTTGGCCGCCAATCCCAGCATCTTCGCGGCAAGTCCGGCATCGTCCATGATGACCCAGACGCCGACGAACGAGCAGATCATCATGGCGATAGGGATATAGAGCCCGATCAGCACAAGGAAGATCATCATGGCCAACGCCAGGATACCGATTTCAATCGGACTCATGCGACGTGCTCTCCACTCAAACGCCGCACGATGCGTGCGATGAACTGCAGGGCCATCAGCACCGCGCCAATCATAAGCATGAGCTTCGTCGGCCAAGTCGGCGCAATGAAGCTCCCGACCGAACCGATGTACTCGTCACCGATCCAGGATTGCTTCAAGATTGGCCAGTGTGCCCATACCAGCACCGAAATCATCGCGAACCCCAGCAGGTCGAAGACGAGCTCGACCACGGCCGCAACACGCGGAGCGCGCGCCGTCAGCGCCGAGATCGCGGCCTCCGTGCGCACTATGCGTCCCTCTTTGAACGCCTGGGGTGCCTGTAGAAAGACGATCGCGACGATCGACAAGGTGATGAGCTCCGGGACGCCGGAAACCGGCGCCCCCGCGAGATTTCGGCCCGCAATGTCCGCGGCCATGAGAACGACGAGAATGACGATCAGAATTGATCCCACGACGTTTGCAAATTGCGTCGCTATGTCCAGCAGCCGAAATACTGTGGCTCTCTTGCCCATCGGAACCTACTCTTGGTCCCAGTTGCGAAGGGGCTTTGCACCCGCGGCACGCATGGCGTCCATGTAGGCGGCCAGGACAGCGCTGCCAGGACGTCCCTTGTCGTCCAGCGTCTTGGCCCAGTTCTTGGCATGGTTCTCCATCCCCTGGACCCAGGCCTGACGCAGTTCGGGGGATGCCTCGCTGATCGTGGCGCCGTTTTCGGCCATGACCTTGTAGGCCTTCTCCACCGTCGCCTCGAGTTCGGTGATGTACCATTCCATTGCCGCCGCACCGCCGGCGTGCAGCGCATCCTGAACGTCCTTAGGCAGTCCGTTGTACCAGTCCTTGTTGGCACAGAGGAAAACCGAGGCCTGCGCGCCGAGTTTGACGCGGGTTATGTAGGGGGCAACCTCGTGAAACTTGCCGGGCATGGCCGCCGAGGTGAACACGATCACGCCGTCATAAACGCCGGTGCTCAGTTCGTTGTAGTATGTGGTGAGGTTCGCGGAGACAGCGACGGCTCCGGTTCCGGACAGCCAGTTGACGGAAGGACCAGGCGCCGCGATCTTCTTGCCCTTCAGGTCTTCCATCGATTTGACGGGAAACTTCGTCATCAGGATGTAGTCGTCGATCGGAACGACATTGCCAAGGTAGACGACATTGTTCTCGTCCAGGGCGCGCTGCATGTCGGCATTCTTGAGGTAAAGGTTGTGGACGACGTCGGCTGCCAGCCGCGTATCGTCCGTCACGAAAGGTGCATAGTAGCCGACGAGCTGCTCCGGCAGCTTGGCCGCGCTGAAGATCGGAGTGCACAGGCCGATCTGGCCGAGACCGGCTCCGACGGCATCCAGCTCTTCTCCGGGGCCGGCAATCGAACCGCCGTACTGACCGGTGAAGGTAATGGAGTGACCGAGCGCCTCGATCTTCGCCTTGGCTGTCGTGGCGAACGGGTCATCCAGCATCTTGACGAATCGGAAGATGGGGGCCTGTCCCGCCACCATGGTCGCTTTGTAGGTGTCCGCCGCCGCCGAACTCACCGACAAGACGAGTGACGCTAATGCTGCATGTACAAGATACTTCATGATTCCCTCCGATGAACTGACCGGCAGCCCGGCCCCTGTGATCGCTGCACGCGAACTGGTCCAACCCGTGATTCCGGGTAGGATTGGCGACCGCCTCTAAGACGACGCTCCGCTCCCCCCTGGTGCCCTCCCTGGTCCGGCCGAGGCGTGTTTTACTATCTCGATCGGATTTTGTAAAATGATTTAGTCATTATTAATCTCGAAAATAGAAGCCGACTTCGACCGGAACTCATAACCGGAGGCCCCTCAACGTTGACGAGGGAGATGGCGCGGTGATTGACTGTGAGCCCGGGCGGACCCAAAGGGCGCCGCGACCAGGGCACGCGCGGCGCTGGCAGCGCCAGAACGACGACTGCCGTCCTCCGCCTCGTCGACGCGCGGCCGCGGCCTCACCCTCCTCATCGCAAAGTCCGCGATGGGAATAGCGATACCTACCGCGTCCGGAGAGCCGGATAGCGGCTATTCCTCATCCGGCGGGCTCGCGCTGGTGAATGTGGGATCTGAACAGGCCCGAGCCACCGAGATAGTGACCGCCGTCGACGACGAAAACGCCGCCGGTGACATAGGCCGCGAGCGGCGAGGCCAGGAACAGCGCCATCGCCGCGATGTCGTCGACCGACCCCAGGCGGCCGAGCGGCGTCGCTTCACGGAGCCTGTCGGCAAGTCCGTCGGCGGCCATTCGTCTGGTTCCTTCGGTGTCGGCGATGAAGCCGGGGGCAATGCTGTTGCTGCGGATGCCGAAGCGGCCCCATTCATAGGCGAGATTACGCATCATGTTGTCGATGCCGGCCTTGGCTGCCCCGACATGGACCTGATGAACGAAAGGCTGGAAAGCCTGCCCGGCCGAAATGAAGAGGATCGATCCCCGGGTGCTTTTCAACTGGGCGAAGGCGGCATGAGCGGCATGGAACGAGCCGACCAGATCGATATCGACCACCGCGCGAAAGCCGTTAGACGAAAGATCTTCCGCGGGGCATATGAAATTGCCGGCCGCGCCGCAGACCAGAACGTCCACGGGCCCGAACTGTTCGCCGCTCGATTGCAGCGCAACATCAACCGCTTCCTTGTCGCGGACATCCGCCTGGAAACCCGCGGCCTGCGCGCCGAGCGCGCGTAACGCCGCAACCGCCGCGTCGAGTTTGGTCCGGTCGCGCCCGCAGATGGCCACATTCGCTCCGAGACCCGCGAACCCCCTGGCGATGCCGAAATTGATTCCGCTGCCGCCGCCGGTCACGAAGACCGTCTTTCCCGCAAAAAGATCCGGCGAAAAGAGACTTGCCCATCGAGGATCGTCTTCAATCATAACGTAGCTCCCTTGTGCTGATAACTCGCCGTCGTCGTGTCGACGTCATTCTCCACCCGAAAGCGATCCAGCACCCGATACTCGCGGTCCACGGCATCGGCCCCGGGGAGCGTCTGGTCCGGCGGCTTGATTCTCAGGACCAGGTTAATGTCGGGCGCGTGGACCCGAGGGGTCGCATTGGACCGACTGCCAGAGAGACGTTCGATCCGCACCGCGCCGCTCAGGCCGGAATTCGCGGCGGGAGCCATTGGGCAAGCCGGGTTTTGTCCGGCGCCCAGCGCGCTTCTTCGCCCTCCGCCTTCGTCATCCAGCCTCCGCCAACCTGCAATGCCGGTTGCTTTCTGGTAGAGATCGAGACGGATTTCGTCAACTGATATCGTCTGACGTTTTCGTCTAATCATTGCCCGTGCATATTCTGCCCGGTCAAGGGTCGTAATGGACGTCGCCATCGCGTCGTCCATCCCGTTTCGCTCAGGCGCGCATCAAGGCCTCTATCCGGTCGCAAGGACGGAAGCCCGAAGCGTCGCCGCTCCCAGCTTCCGCGTCCCTAGCCACTTCCGGATCAGAGCCGACCGCTCCGCTGTTGGATCATCATAAAAGTGTCGAAGTTGTATTCTGCCAGCTGTGCCCATAGATAAGCGTCCCTGCGGTAGGAAGCCTGGTGCTCGAAGATCTTCTTGAACGCGGGATTGCTGGCCACGATCTCGGCATAGGAAGCTTCGGCAGCGTCAAACGCCGTCTGCAGAATCTCCTGGCTGAACGGGCGCAACTCGGCACCACCTGCGACAAGCCTGCGCAGCGCCGCCGGATTCTTCTGATCGTAGCTGGCTAGCATGTCGCCGTTTGCCGCGGCGCAAGCCGACGTTAGTGCAGCCTTGTAGTTCTTCGGCAGTTCGTTCCACTTTTCGAGGTTGATAAGGGTATGCGCGACCGCGCAGCCTTCCCAGAACGCGGGATAGTAGTAGTATTTGGCGACTTTATAGAAACCCAGTTTCTCGTCGTCATAAGGTCCGATCCACTCGGCCGCGTCGATGGTGCCTTTTTCGAGTGATGTATAGATGTCACCGGCTGCGATCTGCTGCGGCACGACACCCAGCTTCTGCATGATATGGCCGGCAAATCCGCCGATGCGCATCTTTAGACCATTGAGGTCGCTGGCCGAATTGATCTCCTTTCGGTACCATCCGCCCATCTGGGCTCCGGTGTTACCGCACGCCAGAGCGTAGAGACCCTGAGTCGCGAAAAACTCGTTGAGCAGGTCCTGACCCCCACCATAGTAGTTCCAAGCGTTCATCTGGCGCGCATTCATGCCGAACGGGACCCCCGATGCCAGGGCATAGGTGAAATCCTTGCCCCAGGAATAGTATGCTGCGGTATGGCACGCCTCGACCGTGCCGGCTGCGGCCGCGTCGGCCGCCTGTAGACCGGGCACGATCTCGCCTGCGGCGAAAACCTGGATATCGAAGTTGCCGTCCGTCGATTCGCGCACGTATTTCGCCATTGTCGCGGCAGCGCCGAAAACGGTGTCCAGCGATTTGGGAAAGGCTGACGTCACGCGCCAGGACACCTTCGGCGACGATTGTGCGATGGCGGGCGCGGCGAGCACCGTCCCGCCTAAGGCGCCCGCACCAGCCAGTCCGGCCTTTCTCATAAAGGAGCGACGATCCATTATTTCCTCCGCTTGAAGATGATGATAGGCGCCACCTCGGCCCATCGTTTGTTGAGACCCGCGTATTCCGTGTATGGAGGAAGAAGGCGGTGAACGGCGCTGGCCATCCGATCACGGGTGGATTTGTCTACCCTTGCGTTTCACGTCCACCTCCGTGTTCATTGCATGGACTTTCTCGCGGTATGAGCAGCCCGCACCGGCGGCAGATCTTCCGCGTTACTTCGCGAGACCGGCCCTTCATCCCCCTGTCGACGCCTGCGAGGAAACAGCTTTCTATCGGCAAGCCGTCCCACGCTTTCGCCTGTTATTATCGTCAGACGATTTCATTCGACAGTCAAGGGCGGGCCAAACCTCTCGCTTGAAGCATCGTCTCGAAAATGCAGTCGTCCCGAGGGGGGCCAACCGTCCCTAGGTGACGCAGACGCGCGCCTCCGCCTCCGCGGTCTCCGACGCTTGGAGTTCAGATATGTCGCGATGGATCTGGAGTCTCCGAGCAAGCCAGGAGGACCATTCCCGCCGTATCAGCCGAGATCGGTCCCACTTGCCCAGGCAGGCGCGATGGCGCCTATCCAATGACTCCTTCGGCCACCACCAGATCCAGATCGGCCGACTCCCCGCGCTCGGCGACCGCATGGCGATATTCCGGAGAATGGTAGCAATCGAGCGCGGCCTGATAGTCCGGAAACTCGATGATCACGTGTCGCGCCTTCAAGGTTCCGAGCATGGATTCTGACCGTCCGGCGCGAGCCAGGAACCGGCCGCCGTACTTCTCGAATGCCGCGGCATTGGCCGCGACATATCGGCGGTAGCGTTCCGGATCGAGAATATCGAGATGTGCGATCCAGTAGCCTTTGGCCATGATGCCGGTCTCCTTTTGCGAAAGTCTATCGAAACCGGAAGCCGGTCACGGCACCTCCGATGCCTGTGCGAAGGAGCCGGAACCGCCCATTCGAGCCATGACCCAGGGCATGATGATCTCGGCGTAGATCCGACCGAAGGTCCAGGCCCCGGCCTGGCGCCCCATATGCACGCCCTGCGGATTGACCCAGGCTTCCTTCGGGGTCGTGCCGGACCCCAGCACGCGGTACAGACTGTCGATGCTGACGATCTGGTCATGCACGCCATTCAGCAACAGCATCGGCGGCGTCGGACCGTCGAGCCTTCCCGGCGCGGACAGATCGAGGCCGCTTGCCAACTCGAGAGCCTCGGCATAGCTCCGCGCGCCCTTCACGGCGTGCGTGAGGGCGACTTCTCCGTCGAACATGTACTCGCCGTGGAAATTCAGGTGCGCCAGGCCGAGTGGCCCGCCATGCACGACGACACCGGCAAAGGTCTCCGGCATCCGATAGGCGAGGAGAGTAGCCCAGAAGCCGCCGAAGCTGCCACCGTAGAGCACGACTTTCCGGGCATCGATCTCGGGCATCGCCACGACCTTGTCGACCATCGATTTGAGTGTCCGCCAGACCTCGACGGTTATCTTCGCCGCCTGTCCCGTCCCGGGAGCATCCATCGTCAAGGTCGCAATGCCGCGCTTGGCCAGTTCGACGGTCGTCATCCGCGCAATCAGTTCCTTGTAGCCGTCCAGCCCGGAGATCTGGACATAGAGAGGGAAGGGTCCCGGCCCCGAGGGCACCCGCAGAAGCGCCGTGATCTCCTCGCCATCGACTTTGATCGTCACATGGCGGAGAGGGTTCGCATTGAAGCGGTCGTAATTGGCGAAGGCCTCGAGCGACCGCTCGTAGGCGGCCCATCGCAACGCGGTATGAGGGGCTGGCCATCGGGCAAGGCTGAACCACCCATACGCGGCATCGTACTCGGCCTGGGCGGTTGCAAAGTCACCTTTACCCTCTGCGGCTTGCGCCGCGGCGTTGTGACGGTCGCCGAAGCCGCTCCAAAGTCTCGCCCAGTCGTCTGGGTTCTTGGTGCGGATGAGAGCGGCGCCTTCGCGCACCTCGTCGATATTGTAGCCGAACATCGGGTATGCGCCTGTCACCGTGCGATGGATCAGGTCCTGACCCAGCTCTTCCGGCGTACCCTTGAAGTCCATATCCTGTGCGATGTTGTTGTTCATGATTGCTCCTTCAGCACTCCGATTTCGTCGGCCGTTCTTCATTTCGAATGTCGGCCGGACTTACCGCGTGCGTTTTGCCCCGTTATGCCGTCGCCAGCACAATCCCGGAGGATTCCGGCGACGACCCGATCCAGCTCCGCCCGTGCTAGTTTCGCATCAGGCCTTGGCCAGTTCGGACGTGAACGTGAACCCCGGACCCCATGTGTTCACCGTGTCTTCCAGGGCCCAGACGTGCGGCTTCATCGGCAGCGTCTTGTGCCAGGGGCGCGGCTCGAAAAGCCCGCGATCGGGCAGGAGGACGTCCATCTCCGTGTACATTTCGATGATCGTTTGGTCCGGGCCATAGTGGTAGCTCGCAATATTGTGTCCCGGCCCGTGACGGCCCGGCCCCCACTGCACAGGCCAGCCGCCGCCGCTCAGAACATCGAAGGCTGCAAGGTGGGAGGCATTGTCACGCAACTCGAAGGCCATGTGATGGAGCCTGTTCTCCGGCGTGCCGACGATATTCACGACATGATGATCGCGATTGCAGGTCATGAAGTTCATGAACTCTCCGATCGCGTCGGTGAACCAGAAGCCCAGGAAGTCCTGGTAGAAGCTGATGAGCTTCCGTGCGTCCGAACAGATGATGGCGACGTGTCCCAGCCGCAACGGATGAACCCCGCAATCCTTGAATCCCGGCGAAGGCGTCTCGATCTCCGAGTAGAATTGGAATGTATGGCCGCCTGGGCCTTCGACCTCGACCAGCTCGGATACGCCCGGCGCGCTGTCCGACTTGACGGCGGCCTTCAGGCCGAACTTATTCACATCCCTCGCAAATGTAGCCAACTCGATTCCGGGTCTGAGCTGGAAGCCGACGCATGTCAGCGCTTTCTGCTTCGCCGGCTTGAGCACGAGGTTGTGGTGATCGTAGCCGAGCGATAGAAAGTATTCGCCGTCGTGGCCTTTGGCCACCTCGGTCATGCTCAGCATCTTGCCGTAATATTCGCGGGCTTTCTCGATATCCGGCGTTTCCAGTGCCACATATCCCAACTGGGATACTTTCGGATTGAATTCCATAATCTCCTCCTGCAATGGCATCGTCTGTTGCCATCATTCCTCGGTTGCTAGATCCCTTCCCAGCAGGTCGCTGCGAGGGCTAATGTGAATTCACATATATTGACCAGACGGGCGCGGATCTCGCCGTCACGTGAGCGCAAATGCCTTCTTCGCGAAGTCGAGACGCACCGTGATGGACCCCTCGTTGACGATCCACGGCCTCACTTCGAAAGATCGAGCGCCGGCCTTGTACATCGGGTCTTGCGCCGCGATCTTCGCGGCCTCTTCCTGAGACGCCGCCCGCAGGATATTGAGACCCGCTCCCTGCCAGTCGCCATCCTCGTCATCGAAAACCGGACCCGCCGCGAATATGACGCCGTCCGTTCCGAGCTGCCTCTGGTAGGCGAGATGCTGTTCGACGTTCTTCAGGATGACCTCTATCCCGGCGATCGGCTTCCAGAGCACTAGGTACAACTCCTTCGCCAACATATCTTTCGACATGTTCAGCATCGCTGCTTTGTTCAATTTCATGCGACGCTTCTCCCTGAAACGGCTCGGGCTGATTGAGTGGGTGGCTGACAGGCTGGCTCCTCACCCGCCACGAATTCAAAGCAGTTTACTATCTCAATCGAATTTTGTAAAATGACAACAGTCTTATCAAACGCGGACAAAGGCGGCTTCTTTGGGTATGCGCAAGCCAACAACGATTTGCCACGAGGTTCGCGGGCACGGCGGCGTGGGAAGTTCGCTACCGCGCGCCTCAATCCTTCCGTCGATACGCTCGGCCGCCGGTTTGAGTGGCTGTCCGGCATAGGTGCCGAAACTCGCAGACAATGTCCAAACAATCGGGACGATTGGGAGAATACAAAGTGGTGGCTGACAACGCCTACGATATCATCCGAGACCAGATCCTGCGGGGCGAACTCGCTCCCGGGGCACGTCTTCGCGCCGCCGAACTCCAGGACAAGCTCAATCTGGGCTTGACCCCGATCCGGGAAGCTTTGCTCCGCCTCACCTCGGAAGGTCTCGTTTCGTCGCCATCCGGCCGGGGCGCAAGCGTCCGCGAAGCAAGCGTCGAAGAAATGCGCGACGTTATGTGCACGCGGCGACATATCGAGCGGGCCTGTCTCGTCCGTTCGATCGAACTCGGCGATACGGAATGGGAGGGAGAGGTCCTTCGCGCCTACCATATCTTGTCCCGGACCCCCTATCCGCGCGACAACAACGACACCGAGGGACTCAGCACGTGGGAGCAGCATCACCGCAAGTTTCACCATGCGCTGGTGGCCGCATGCGACTCGCACTGGCTCATGCAGTTTCGCGATACGCTGGTCGATCATTCGCTGCGATACCGGTGGCTCATCCAGATGCACTACGCCGTCAATCGGGAGGGACGTTCCGAGTACGATTCCCAGCACCTCGCCATCATGGAAGCGACGCTGGAACGTGATGCCTCGAAGGCGGCTGATCTGATGGATGCCCATCTGACGCGGACCGAAAACGATATGGCTCGCTTACTCAGCCAGCACTATTGAATGCCACCTGCTCGACCGACCCTCCCGGAAGGCGAGATAGGCCCGTGAAGGTCGCCATCTCGCCCCACGGCTCCCGATCAGCGACCTGCTTCGTCGACAATCTTGTTGCGCAAGATGCCGACGCCTTCCAATTCGACTTCGCAAACGTCGCCGGGTTTCATGAAGAAAGGCGGCTTGCGGGCCATGCCGACACCGCTCGGAGTGCCGGTGATGATGAGATCTCCCGGCTCGAGAGTCATTGCCGCGCTCAGCGTGGAAACCAGCGTGGCGACATCACAGATCAGATCGGCCGTATTGCCGTCCTGCATGATCTCTCCGTTGACTTTCGTCGTCAGCCGCAGGCCGGATCCTCCGGCCGGGAGCGCATCTGCGGTTACAAAGTACGGGCCGAATGCACCGGTGCCATCATAGTTCTTGCCCAACGTCCATTGCGATGACCGCAACTGCGCGTCCCGGATCGAAGCATCGTTGAAAATGGAATAGCCGGCGATATAGGAAAGGGCATCCGCCTTATCGATCCGACGCCCGCGCTTTCCGACCACAGCCACCATCTCGGCTTCATAGTCCAGCTGATCGGAATCGATCGGCCGGATGATGTCTTGGCCATGCGCGATCAGACTGCTGGGAAACCGGGCGAAGACCGGAGGAAATTCCGGAACGTCGACATTCGCTTCGGCTGCGTGGAAAACGTAGTTCAAGCCGAGGCACATGCATTTCCGCGACCTGGCGAGAGGCAACGAGAATACGATCTCGTCGAGGTCGAATTCCCTGCCCTTGGCGAGAACTTTACCAGCCTGGCGCAGTGCATCGCCGCCCCTCGATACCAGATCGTCAAGATCGCCGGGAAAGCCCTCGTCGCCCTGCGTCAGCCCGAAGAGCCGACCATCCCCCTCGACGATCCCCAGCCCCTGCCGGCCGTCATGCGTAAATGATGCGAATTTCAACAAACCTCTCCTCAAAGGATCGAATGACGGATGCCGCATTAATGCGGTTTCAAAATGTATCATATTCATGATTTTATAAACTGTCTATCGAAATATGTGTTTCCGGCCAGGAGCCCGGTGCGTTCGAGACGGCCTCCGTCAAGGCCTCCGCAGGGGTGAGCGATGCGCCAATCGCACCGGGTGGGTAGGTCGTGCTTCCTCGGCGCGCCCGCGGCTACGAGAGGCGACAGCATTGCGAAACCTTTGCGATCAGTGTTAGTAGGGCCCGCGTACTAATATGCCAATTCGTATTATTGGCACTCCAGATGGGGATGAGCGGTGAGACATCTGAATGCGGCGCTCGAGGAGGTTTGGTCTACCCAGGGCGATCGATGCGCGGTGATCGACCAGATCGAAGGGGAAGTGAGCTACGCCGAACTGGGCGATCGCGTGCGCCGCATGGCCGCGGCGTTGAAGTCGATGGGCGTCCGGCCGGGTGACCGGATCCTGTCATGTTGCGATAAGTCCCTGAACGCATTGATTGCCCAGCTCGCCGTGATGCGGATCGGGGCAATCCATAATCCGGTCAATCCGGCTATCGCCTCGGGAGAACTCGCCCACGTCATTGCCGACGCCGCACCTTCACTTGCGGTGACGGGTCGGGCGAACCTTGACGTTTCGGTGGCTACGATCGAATTGTCCAGATTGGTGGAACTGGCGGACACCGAGACCCCGTCCTCCGAAAAGCCCGAGCACGGCGACGGCACGGCGGTGATTCTCTATACCTCCGGGACAACCGGCAGGCCGAAAGGTGCGGTCATAACCCATCGGATGTGGCTGACCCTTCTCGAAGAGCTTGCCGTGGCCTGGCAGATCACGCCTGCGGACAGGCTATTGCATGTCCTGCCTATCTTTCACGGTCATGGTCTTGCCCTGGCGGCTCTTCTCCCGCTGCTCTGCGGCGCGACGATCGATTTCCGCCTGCGTTTCGACATGAAGGACTTCGTGGACCGCATCCGCGATGCGACGGTCGTCATGGCGGTCCCGACCATCTATTCCCGTCTCGTCGAAGCGAAAGCGCTGACACCCGAATCCTGTCAGCGAATGCGCCTGTTCGTCAGCGGCTCAGCCGCGCTGCCCGGCCATGTCCATGCGGCCTTCAGGACAATGACGGGTCAGGTCATCCTGGAGCGCTACGGAACCACCGAGACCGGCATCATCTGTTCCAATCCGGTCGATGGCGAGCGCAAGCCGGGAAAGGTCGGTCGGCCCTTGTCGTGTGTCGAGATGCGGATCGTTGATGCCGATCGTCGCGCGGTTCCGGTCGGAGAAGTTGGGGAGATCCAGGTAAGGGGGCCGACCGTCTTCGATCACTACTGGAACAAGCCGCGCGAGGCGAAGGACTTTTCCGAGGATGGCTACTTCATTCCGGGCGATCTGGGGCGCTGCGATCACGACGGATATGTCGAGATCGTCGGACGAAGCAAGGAAATGATCGTCAGCGGCGGCTTCAACATCTATCCGGCCGAGGTGGAGAACGCGCTGCGAGAGGACCCAGCCGTTCTTGACGTTGCCGTTTTCGGAGTGCCGCACCCGGATTTCGGGGAGGCCGCAATTGCTGCGATCATTCTTGGCGGCGGCGCGGAACGGAGCGAAGAAGCGATGTCGGCTTTCCTTCGCGGCTACCTTACCCCCTACAAGATTCCGAAGCGTTTCATATTCGTCTCCGACCTTCCGAGAAACGCCATGGGCAAAGTGCAGCGCAACATTCTCGGTGGTCAGCATCGTAGCTTGTTCGATAGACCGTCGGACCATGCCGTTTCCTCCGACATTGATGGAGGTAGGCAATGAAACTCGATCTGGAGGGCAGATCGGTTGTCGTGACGGGCGGGTCGTCCGGAATAGGTCTGGCTTGCGCTGAGCGTTTTGCCGAGGAAGGAGCCCGCGTCGTGCTGGTGTCCAGGGACCGCGATCGGCTGGACGAGGCTGTGAAGAGGTTCGGCTCGAAAAATGCGATCGCTCATGCCGCGGACCTTGGCCGCCCTGAAGCGCGCGAGAACCTGTTCAGGGCATTCCCCGACGCCGACGTATTGGTCAACAACGCCGGCGCGATTCCGGGCGGAAGCTTGTCCGCCGTCTCGATGGACGCCTGGATCGACGCCTGGCAGCTCAAGGTCTTCGGCTACGTCCATCTGACGAAGCTCTTCCTCGCCGCGATGCGGCGACGCAGGAGCGGTTGCATCGTCAACATCATCGGCATTGCCGGTCGCGCGCCAATGTCGGACTATATCTGCGGCACGGCGGGGAATGCGGCGCTGATAGCGTTCACCGAAGCGGTGGGCAGCGAGAGCACGCGGGACGATGTGAGGGTTTGCGGCATCAATCCCGGCATGACAGATACCGCCCGGGTCGCAAGGATGAATCTCGGAGGCCGGGCAGCAGGCGAAAACTCCTCCTCAGCCCGCTGGAGCGAGAACGATCTACCCATGGGACGTATGGCGTCGCCGGATGAAATCGCCGCGATGGCGGTCTTCCTGTCGTCCAGCCAAGCCTCATATCTCAGCGGGACCGTCGTCGATATCGACGGAGGCAACCGTTTGCGATGAGATGAATGGCGGCCGCGCTAGGCCTCGCGCCCTTTCACGACCATGCTGACGAACTGCGTGAATTCTGTTTTGCGGATGTCACTGTGGTCGCGCATCAAGGCGTCGGCGCGGTCCCCGTCCCGATCCTTGATTGCCTGGAGGATCTCCTGATGCTCGGCGACTGATCGGGAAAGGCGGTCGGGGAGGTCCAGGGTCATCCTGCGGAAATATGCGACCCGCTCTCGGGACCAGCGTGCAGCCTCCTCCAGCACCGGATTCCCGCTCATCCGGTAGATGGCATTATGGAAATCCAGGTTGACCGCCGAATATTCCTCGGCCTTGCCGCTACGGGCAATTTTCTCGCAATCGCGCACGATCCTGGTCAGTTCTCGGATATCGTCGTGCGTCGCCCGTTGCGCGCAGTATCGTGCGCACAGACCCTCCAGGCCGGCCATCAGCTCGAAATGGTGCAAGATGACGGTCAGAGGCATTTCCGCGACATAGGTGCCCGACTGCGGGACGATCCTGACGAGACCCCGCGCGGCGAGACGGCCAAGCGCGTCCCTGACGGGCGAACGCGAGACGCCGAAGCGTTCGGCTAGGTCGCGCTCCACGAGTCTCTGGTTAGGTTTCAGTTTTCCGTCGAGAATCTCCTTCTCGATGAAATCTGCAATCCTGTCCTTCTGGATCGTCCTTTGGGTGTCTTCGGTCATCTTGGCAACGGTGCGGAAATTCAACGGGAGTTTCAATCGCATATGTCGAGGGTGAAGGCTATCCAGCCGCAATGTGAGGAGGAATACAGCCGGCGGCGTCCCGGGTTTTCACCTCCTTCCCGGTCACGGGTGAAGGTCGAACGTCGGCCGGTGGTTGTTGACAGATTGGCATGCCAATAAATACATACTGGCGTATCAGGTGGCAACATTGCCGGCCATTGAACGCTCGGGAGGAATTCAATGAAAGTCACTGCGGACGATGGCGTCGAACTCGACGCGTGGGTCGAGGGCGACGGTCCGGCGATTGTCTTTCTTCACGAATTCGGCGGCGATCAGAGAAGCTGGCGCGAGCAGGTGGACGCCTTTCGCGACCGGTATCGATGCATCGTCCCGGCCGCCCGCGGCTATCCGCCGTCCGACGCTCCAGGCGATCCGCAGCTGTACTCTCAGGACCGCATGAACAAGGACGTGATTGCCGTTCTCGATTCGCTCAAGATCGACAAGGCACATCTCGTCGGGCTGAGCATGGGCGCCTATACCGCGCTCAGGGTCGGCATGCTCTATCCCCACCGAATCCGGTCGGTCGTGTTCTCCGCCGGCGGGTCCGGCGCCGACGCGGCAACCCGCGACGACTATCTGAGGGAGACCAGGAGGGTTGCGGATCTGATGGACGAGACCGGACAGGTGCCCGCCAGGGACTTCGGTATCTCCTCATCGCGCATCCAGCTCAAGCACAAGCGGCCGGCAATGTGGGAGGAATTCGTCCGGAACATGGGCGAGCATCCTGCCAGGAGCGCGGCCCTGGTGCTCAGGGGCATCCAGGCATCCCGCCCTTCGCTCTACGACTACGCAAAGGACTTCGAGACGTTCGATCTGCCCCTTTTCTGCTTAGTCGGAGACGAGGACGAGGCGTGCCTCAATGTCAATCTGTGGCTCAAACGCCTGATCCCGTCAGCCAGGCTTATGACGTTCCCGAACAGCGGCCATGCAATCAACCTCGAAGAGCCGGACCTGTACAACTCTTCGATCGCGGCATTTCTGAAGGAGGTCGACGGAGGCACCTGGCACCCCAGGCTCCCCGAAGCCCGTGCCGGGGGAACCTATCTGGGGACGGTAAAATAGCCGTCCTGCGAACACCGCGGCGGCACGGATCTGACCGCGGCCGGACTATTCTCCGCGTTTGAGTTTCCGCAGCGCTTCTTCGAAATACGAGCTTTCGAGACAGCGCTGCTCTGCTCCCGTTGAAATTTCTGGCGGCGGTGCGCTGAAGCCGGCCGCACGAAGGAAAGCCTTGGTTTCGGCATACGCGGTCTGCGACGCCCGGGCGCAATGACGCACATTCTCGATAGCAGCTTCCAGGCCTTCCTCTTTGGTCCGCAATTCGTCAAAGAATCCGGCAGCGAGAAGCTCGTCTGCGAAGATCTTCCGGCCGGAAAGAATGATCCGTCTCGTACGCCCGGCACCCAGTTCTTCCTTCATCCTCAGCAGCGCGGATTGCCCATAGAAGACACCGAGCTTCAACGCCGGAACCTGCACATATGTGCCGGGAGTGCCGACGCGATAATCGAACGACATCGCGAGCTGCACGCCGGCGCCAATGACGTGCCCGGAGGCATGGAGAGCGGTTGGGATTGGCAGCGCGGCGATCCGGTCACAAAGTCGCGAGGCCGGGTTGGCGGAGATCTCCAGCCGGGACATGCCCTGAAGCGACTTCAGGCTGAAGCCTGCGCAAAATATGTCGTGACCTGCCCCATGGAGCACAAGTCCCTGCGCGGCGCCCGGCTTCTCGAGAACGCTCAGGAGCCTGTGCAAGGATGCGATGCTCTCGAGCGACAGCGCGTTTCTGTTTTCAGGATTGTCGAGCGCAACGACGACAATACCGTCGTCCAGGACCCCGAGTTTTGGCCCGCCGGCGACGTCATGCTCGGCAATTTCGAGGACGGTTCGCTTGAGCTCTGAGTACGGCATGGCATCACTCCGCCGGTTGGATTTTTGCATTGCCAGCACCCGCGCTGCTTACTGCCGTTCACACCGCCCAGTAACCGCCCCCCGGCCGCGAAACACACTAGTTCCGCAGGCGAGGCGCTACAATATTGTCCGATCATATTGATTGACAATTTTGTCTGCGCTGCCTTACTCCCGCGTCTGAAAGCGGATGAATTCCGCCAGCATGTGCAGCTGTCCCGGTTCACGGTGCGGCTTGGGAATGGGCTCCAGCCGAGGGCATTGGTTTTCGATGGCTGCAGGCAAGATTGACGCTGACAAGGGCACGAGCGACACGGAAATCGCGGACGCAGGCGTCAGCAGGATGGCTGCCGAGGGTAAAAAGTCGGAAAGTTCGTCCGACCAGATCGTGCATGACGTTGTGAGCGGTATCTACGAGGGACGCTACGTAGCCGGCCAGCGTCTGGTGGAACCCGACCTCATGCGGCGCTATTCGGTCAGCCGAAGCACGGTGCGCGAGGCAATCAAACGCCTGTCTGCGGAGGGAATCCTCACCGTCCACTCACACCGAGGCGCGCAGGTACGCCACCTGACGCGAAGAGAGGCGCACGGAATCCTCCTGATCCTGGAACTCATGATCGGCCTCGCGGCCAGACTCGCCGCGGACGGCATCATGAGGCCCGGCTCGCGTCAGCTTTTCGTGGAAGCGTTCGAAGAATTGCTCAAGCACGAATCCAGCGTCGACAGTTATGAGATGGTGCCCGCGCGCAATCGGTTCTACCGCATGATGGCCAAGATCGCGGACAATCCCGAACTTGAGCGCATCTTGCGGAGCATTCAAGTCCATCTCGTACGAACAAATCTCAAGCTGCCGCAAAAGCAGCGATTCAACGACTACCGCAAGATTGCAAAGGCGATCCTGGCCGGCGATGGCGATGCGGCTGAAAAAGCGGCGCGGGACCACGTTCGCCGAATCGCAGCGGGGCTGACGGAGGTATCGGATCGCTCCTTCGCTCCGGAAGAAGCTGGCAATCCCTGATACCGGCATCGGTGTTTGTCACGGCAGGCAGGGCGTTCTGAGGTCGCTCCGCCAAGTGCACGTTTGAATGCCCCCTAGACCGGTTCATGGCTAGATGGCATCGCTCTGCCGGCGGGCATTTGGCTCAAGGTCGAGGGTTCCGGCGACGGTCGTATCGGGATACGGCCGAGCCGGAACCCGAAGGATTTGGGCCAAATGCACCCGGCCCGCCGGTCGCCCCCGCTTCTTCGAAGCGGGAAAGGACGACTGGCAACTTTGGATGGTCGGTTTTGCCGAAGGCAAACCGACGGGGGTTTCCCGCTGGCGGGCGCCCGCGGCGTCAGCCCGCTCGGCCGTATCCCGATACGACCTTCGCGGCCTTCCTGGCGGATCGCCTCGCCATCGGGGAAACAGAGCTGTTTCCATCTAACCATGAAACGGTCTAGGCTCTCGCGGTGTCGTCCGGCTGCCAACGCGATCTACACGAGGCGAGCGCATGACGGCCTCGGGCCGGCCTATCTGCCTCCGATGCCGCGCGCCAGATCGACGGCGATGTCGGAGATCGGCCGCGCCTTGGCGCCTATCTCCGCGCCGTCGACGCTGGCGGCGGTGCCATCTACGGTTCGGCGCGCGATTCCCTGCAGGATGGCCGCGATACGGAACATGGACAGGACCAGGTAGAACTCCCATCGTTCGGGCCGCTGGAATCCGGTTCGCTCGAGATAGCGGGCGAGATAGGTCTCCTCGTCCGGGATGCCTGTTGCGGCAAAATCGACCCCGGCAAGGCCACGGAACAGCGCTGGTGCGAAGCGCCAGGTTGTCATGTGATACGCGAAGTCGGCGATCGGATCTCCGAGCGTGGACAATTCCCAGTCCAGCACAGCGACGATGCGCGGTTCGGTCGGGTGAACCAGCACGTTGTCCAGCCTGTAGTCGCCGTGAACCAGTCCGGTCCGGCCATCGCTGGGCAGGTTGCGGGGCAACCACTCGATCAGCCAGTCCATCGACGGGTTTTGGTCGAGCTCCGAGGCGCGATACTGCTTCGTCCAGCGAGCAACCTGACGCTCCGCATACGCCCCCGGTCTGCCGTAGTCATCGAGACCAACCCGATTGATGTCCACGGAATGAATGCGCGCGATCGTATCGTTCATCGAATCGAAGATAGCCGCCCGCTCCGTCTTCGCGACATCGCCGAGCCGTGGATCCAGGAACACGCGACCGGGCACGAAATCCATCACATAGAAGACGGTTCCGATCACCCTTTCGTCGCTGCAGAGCGCCCTGACACGAGGCACCGGCACTCCGGTGGCCTGCAGGGCGTTCAGCACACGATATTCCCGGTCGACGGCATGGGCGCTGGGCAGGACTGGGCCGGGCGGCTTGCTGCGCAGAACGAGATCATGATCCGGACTGCGCAGGCGAAATGTCGGATTCGATTGCCCGCCGGATGTCCGTTCGAGTTCAATCGGACCCCGAAAGCCGGGTATCGCGTCGCTGAGCCAGCGGGTCAGTCGGTGTTCGTCCGGGGTCCATGCCCTCGTGGTGACCGTCGCGCCGGCATCAACCATACGCTCCTCCCAAAGACGTTCGCTTCAAAACCCTCTCGCTTGACCTAGAAGTGGGTTCATGATTAGTCAACCGAAATCGTCGGACGATTACGTCAAACGCATTCAGTTCTTCCCGACACGCGGCGATCTTTCCGGACGCGACGGGCGAGCGGGATTCAGGACGTCCGCGCAAAGGAGAAATGAAGATGTTCGAGAAAACCGCGCGTGTGGTCGACCTTGAGGAACGGCTCACCGCATTCATGGAGGAGCACATATATCCGAACGAGGCCCGGCACTATCGGGAGGCGGAGGATTTGGGACCTTGGGCGGTCTATCCGATCGTCGAAGAGCTCAAGGCAAAAGGCAAGGCGGCCGGGCTCTGGAACCTCTTCTTGCCGGAACCGGAGCATGGAGCCGGCCTGTCCAATCTGGAATATGCGTCCTTGTGTGAGATCATGGGACGGTCCCATCTCGCCCCGGAAGTCTTCAATTGCTCCGCGCCGGATACTGGCAACATGGAAGTGCTCGCGCGATACGGCACCGCCGAGCAGCAGGCGCGGTGGCTCAAGCCACTCCTCGATGGCGAGATCCGTTCTGCTTTCGCCATGACCGAACCGGCCGTCGCGTCGAGCGATGCGACCAACATCGAGAGCGAAATCCGCGCCGACGGCGACGATTACGTCATCGACGGACGCAAGTGGTATACAACCAATGCGACGGATCCTCGCTGCAAGATCATCATCTTCATGGGGAAGACCGACCCGGACAATCCGGACCGCTATCGGCAGCAATCGATGATTCTGGTGCCGCGCGACACTCCCGGTGTCGAGGTCGTCCGGTCTTTGCCCGTCATGGGGTTCTACGGCGTGCCGGACCGCGCTGCCGAAGTGGTGTTTAGAAACGTGCGTGTCCCGAAATCCAATCTGCTGCTCGGCGAAGGTCGGGGCTTCGAGATCGCGCAGGGCCGCCTGGGGCCCGGACGTATCCACCATTGCATGCGGCTCATCGGCCTTGCCGAGCGGACGCTGGAGAAGATGTGCATCCGGATGAAGGAGCGCGCTCCCTTCGGCAAGCCCCTGTCGGACCAGTCCGTCAGCCGCGAGCGGATCGCAGAATCCCGCATCATGATCGAGCAGTCGCGGCTGCTCACGCTGAAGGCGGCCTACATGATGGATACGGTCGGCAACAAGGCAGCCCGGAAAGAGATCGCCATGATCAAGGTCGCCGTGCCCAACATGGCGTGCAAGGTCATCGACTGGGCGATCCAGGCCTTCGGCGGCGGCGGCACCAGCAACGATTTCGGACTCGCCGCCGCCTATGCGACCGCTCGTCTGCTACGCCTCGCCGACGGCCCGGACGAGGTCCATCGCGATCAGCTCGCGCGCATGGAGTTGAAGCGGCACGACGGTTCCAACCGGGGCGGCGGCAGCCACGACTGGTCGCCCGCGCTCAGCAACCGCGCTATCGGGGCGCTCGATTGACGCAACGGGCGTCCCCCATGCTGGTCAGGCGGTCCCCTCCCCTGATCCACCTAGCCGGCAACTCTCACGCCGCTCTGCACCAGTTGGCGGTAGCAATTTATCAGCTCTCGCTTCGAGAGCCGCCCGCCCTCCTGGTACCAGGCGGTGAGACCTGTCAGCATGGCAAGAATCGCGAAGGTCGCGACGCGTACGTCCGGTGCCGAGAACACTCCCTCGTCTATTCCTGCCTGAAGAATGTTCTGCAGGGCCGCTTCATAGCGCCTCCTCATGGCGACGACCTTCTCGCGATCGCCGGGCGCCAGGCTGCGCAGCTCCATGTTCGCGATGAAGACCTCCTTTGGCTTCGCCGAATGGTACAGTACGTGAAACTCGATGAAAGCCTCGAGCTGCGCCGCCGCGTCTGCGCCATCGGGCCGGGCGGCTTCCCAGTCGGACAGCAGCTCCTCCAGATGAGCGGTGATGATGCTCGTCAAGAGCTCGTTCTTGCTCGGATAATACCGGTATAGCGAACTCGCCTGAATGCCGACATGCTCGGCGATGTCGCGTAGCGTAACCGCCGCGAAACCCTTCGCCGAGATCAGGTCAATCGCAGCCTTCCGGATCGCGGCTTCCGTTCGTGTCCCGTCCGATCCGACCGGTCGCGCCATTGGGTAGTCTCCAGAACCTGCAACGAGCCCTTCATTCCCGAAAGCTTGACAACTGGCGAGTCCTATATAATGAAACTGTCAGCCGTTTCATTAATTCGTGAGGATTTGTAACCGGCTGGAACTGAACGGGTCCATCCGGACTCACGGAGATTTGGCGCATGGCGGTGCTTGCAAGCGGTGTGGATCCGCGACTGGCGTCCTTCGCCGACAATCGCGATTCGACGAGAGCGCTGGTAGAGGATCTTCGTTCCAGGATGGCCATGGTTGGCCGCGGGGGCAGTGAGGAAACCCGCGCCAGGCACGTAGCCCGTGGCAAACTCCTGGTGCGCGACCGCATCGATCTTCTTCTCGACCCGGGATCGCCTTTCCTCGAGGTCGGCGCGATGGCGGCATACGGCATGTATGGCGACGAGGTGCCCAGCGCGAGCATCGTGACCGGTATCGGCAGGATCTGCGGCCGCGAATGCATGGTCGTCGCAAACGACGCGACGGTAAAGGGCGGAGCTTACTACCCCTTGACGGTGAAGAAGCATCTGCGCGCTCAGGACATCGCGATGCAGAACAGGCTGCCCTGCGTCTACATGGTGGATTCCGGCGGTGCCTTCCTGCCGCTCCAGGACGAGCTCTTTCCCGACGAGCGCAATTTCGGCCGCATCTTCTACAACCAGTCCCAGATGTCGGCGGCAGGCATACCGCAGATCGCCATCGTCATGGGCTCGTGCACGGCGGGCGGCGCCTATGTGCCGGCGATGTGCGACGAGAGTATCATCGTCCGCAACCAGGGCACGATCTTCCTGGGTGGGCCGCCCCTGGTGAAGGCGGCGACCGGAGAGGTCGTCACCGCAGAGGAACTGGGAGGAGCAGAGGTTCATACGCGCCAGTCCGGCGTTTCCGACCATTACGCCCACAGCGACGCCCACGCCATCGGCATCGCCCGGCGCATCGTCGCCGGGCTGAACCCGCCGGAAAAATCCACGCGTGGCCTGATCGCCCCGCGGGATCCGCTCTACCCGGAGGAAGAGCTCTACGGCATCGTTCCGAGCGATTCGCGGAAGCCGTATGACATCCGCGACATCATTGCCCGCATCGTCGACGCATCCGAGTTCGACGAGTTCAAGGCGCTCTACGGGACGACGTTGGTCTGCGGCCTCGCCCACATATGGGGCCATCCGGTTGGCATCGTCGCCAACAACGGCATCCTGTTCAGCGAGAGCGCGCTGAAGGGCGCCCACTTCATCGAGCTGTGCAGCCAGAAGGACATTCCGCTCGTCTTCCTGCAGAACATCACGGGCTTCATGGTGGGCAAGAAATACGAGGCGGGCGGCATCGCCAAGGACGGCGCCAAGCTGGTCACCGCCGTATCGACCACCAACGTTCCCAAATACACGGTGGTCGTCGGCGGCAGCTACGGCGCCGGCAACTACGGCATGTGCGGCAGGGCCTATTCGCCCCGCTTCCTTTGGATGTGGCCGAACGCGCGGATTTCGGTGATGGGCGGAGAGCAGGCCGCGGCCGTGCTGTCGCTGCTGCGGCGCGAGGCGATCGAAGCCAAGGGCGGCATCTGGAGCGCGGAGGACGAGGAGAATTTCCGCGCGCCCATCCGCGCGCAGTACGGCCGCCAGGGCCACCCCTACTACTCGACCGCCAGACTCTGGGACGACGGCGTCATCGACCCGGCCGATACACGCCGGGTGCTCGGCCTTGCGCTAAGCGCCGGCCGCAATGCGCCCAGCGAGCCGACGAAGTTCGGCCTGTTCAGGATGTGAGACCATGAGCCACTTCCGCATCGACATCGACGGCGGCGTCGCACGTTTGACGCTGACCCGACCGGAGAAGCACAATGCCTTCGATGACGTGCTGATCGCGGCGCTCACATCCGCGCTCGTGGATCTCGAAAGAGACGAAAGGGTCCGGCTCCTCGTCCTGGCGGCCGAAGGACCGAGCTTCAGCGCGGGCGCCGAACTCGGGTGGATGAAGCGTGCCGGCGCGGCGCAGGAGGCCGAGAACCTCGCCGACGCGCGAAAGCTGGCCGAGCTCATGCGCACTCTCGACGCCTTCTCCAAGCCGACCGTCGCGGCCGTGCAAGGGCCGGCCTATGGCGGCGGGGTCGGGCTTGTCGCTTGTTGCGACGTGGCCATCGCGGCGACGACCGCGCGGTTCTCGTTGTCGGAAGTGAGGCTCGGTCTCATTCCCTCGGCAATCGGACCCTATGTAGTCCGCGCGATCGGCCCGAGGCAGGCGCGGCGATGGTTCCAGACCGCCGAGGCTTTCGATGCGGAAACGGCCCGGGCGATCGGCCTCGTTCACGAAACGGTCGAACCCGAGGCGCTCGATCGCCGCGCCGGCGAGACTGTGGCGGCGCTTCTCAAGGGCGCTCCGGGCGCCTGCCGCGAGGCGAAGCGCCTTGTCGGCGATATCGCCTCGAGCCCGATCGATGCCGCGATGATCGAGATGACGGCAGTGCGGATCGCCCGCATCCGCACCGGAGACGAGGCGAAGGAAGGGCTTGAGGCGTTCCTCGCCAGGCGGCCCGCCGACTGGACCCTGGGAGGTGCACGATGACCGGCGGGCAGGTTCGGCTCGAACGCCGTTTCGACAAGCTGCTGATCGCCAATCGCGGCGAGATCGCGTGCCGCATCATCCGCACCGCGCGTCGCATGGGCATCGCGACCGTCGCGGTCTTCTCGGAGGCCGATCGCGATTCCGAACACGTCTCGCTGGCCGACGAGGCGATCTTGATCGGTCCGGCTCCGGCCGCTGAGAGTTATCTCGACATCGATCGGATCATCGACGCAGCACGGCGCACCGGCGCCGAAGCGATCCATCCGGGATACGGCTTCCTCTCGGAGAACGAGCAGTTCGCGCTCGCCTGCCTCGCCGCCGGCATCATTTTTGTCGGACCGCCGGTGGAGGCGATCCGTGCGATGGCTTCGAAGTCGGCCGCCAAGATGCTTATGGAAAAGTCGGGTGTCCCGCTTGTGCCGGGCTATCACGGCGTCGACCAGGATCCGAAGACGCTGGCCGCAGCGGCCGAGCGGATCGGCTTCCCGGTGCTCGTGAAGGCGTCGGCCGGCGGCGGTGGCAAGGGAATGCGCATCGCCGAGGACGCTGCAGCCATGGCAGGGGCTATCGCCGCGGCGAAGCGGGAAGCCAAGGCCGCCTTCGGCGACGATCATGTCCTGATCGAGAAATTCGTCACGCGTCCGCGCCACATCGAGGTGCAAATCTTCGGCGACACGCACGGCAACATCGTTTCCCTGTTCGAACGGGAATGCACCCTTCAACGCAGGCACCAGAAAGTGGTCGAAGAGGCCCCCTCCCCGTCGCTGTCCGAGGCGGAACGGGAAGGCATCTGCGCCGCCGCGCGCGCAGCCGGCGCTGCCGTCGGCTACACCGGCGCTGGCACCGTCGAGTTCGTCGCCAACGAGGAGGGGTTCTATTTCATCGAGATGAACACCCGTCTCCAGGTCGAGCACCCGGTCACCGAGGCGATTACCGGCCTCGATCTTGTCGAGTGGCAGCTCCGCATCGCGTCCGGCGAGCAAATGCCCCTCAAGCAGCACGAGATCGTGCGGTCGGGCCACGCCTTCGAGGTGCGCATTTACGCCGAGGATCCGCAGACCGGCTTCCTGCCCTCCATCGGCCGGATCCGACGCTGGCGTCAGCCGTCGGTCGGCGGAGGTGTCCGCATCGACAGCGGCTTCCGCGAGGGCGACACCATCACGCCGCACTATGACCCCATGCTGGCAAAGCTGATCGTCAGTGGCGGCGACCGGCTCCAGGCACTCGATCGGCTGGAGGATGCCCTGTCGGGCTTCCAGGTCGTCGGCCTGAAGACCAATGTCGCCTTCCTCAGGGCGCTGATTGCGCATCCCGATGTCCGTGCGGGAAGGATGGACACCGGATTCATCGAGCGGCATTTGCCGCTCTTGCTGGGACAGGGCGAAGCCGAACCGGATCCCCGCGATCTTGCGGCCGCGACGGCAGCGGTAATCTCCGACGAGAGGAGGGCCGCGGCATCGCCCTGGGAGGTCGCCGACGGCTGGATGATGGTCGGTCAACGTCGCCGCAGACTTGTTTTCGACGGCGCGGAAGCGGTCCTGAACTATGATCGCTCCGGACACTCGCTTACCACGGAACTCGGCACCCTTCCCTTCCGCGTGAACGCTCGTCCGGATGGGCGGCTCGACGTTTTTTATGGCGACGGCAAAGAGGTCGTCGCTGCCATTCGGTCTGGCTGCGCGATCGAAATTTCCACCGCACGCGGCAGTAGGAGTTTCACACTTTCCGATCCGTTCGCGAGCAGCGAGGCGGTGGCGGCCGATCCAGGTCAGTTGCGCGCACCCATGCCCGGCTCGATAAGGCAACTCCTGGTGTCGCCAGGGGGACGACTGAAACGCGGCGAGCCCGTGCTGATCATGGAGGCGATGAAGATGGAGCACACGCTGAACGCGCCGGGAGATGGAACTCTGAACGCATTTCGCTACGACGTCGGAGACTTCGTGGAAGAAGGAACGCAACTCGTCGAGTTCGAGAGCGATGGAGCCCTTGCGTGACGGATGCGGTCAGGATTGTCGAGGTAGGCCCCCGAGACGGACTGCAGAACGAGGCGATGTCGCTGTCCGCGCAGGCGCGCATCGGTTTCGTCGAAAGGCTGATCTCCGCCGGCCTGACGACCATCGAGGTCGGCAGCTTCGTGTCGCCTCGATGGGTACCGCAGATGGCGGATACGGACATGGTCCTCAGGGGTCTCGGCAGCCGCCACGGGATCGACTTCCCGGTTCTCGTGCCGAACGTGAAGGGTCTCGACGCCGCGCTGGAAGCAGGCGCCAGGGAAATCGCAATCTTCGCGTCCGCCTCCGAACCCTTCTCGCAGAAGAACATCAATTGTTCGATCGCCGGATCCATTGACCGCTTCCGCCCGGTCGCAGAGCGCGCGCTCGCAGATGGCGTGAGAGTTCGCGGCTATGTCTCCTGCGTGCTTGGCTGCCCCTATCAGGGGAGCGTTCCCGTACAGGATGTCGTCGAGGTCGTCGCCGCGTTGCGCCAACTCGGCTGCTACGAGGTGTCGCTGGGCGACACGATCGGCGTGGGCACGCCCTCGAAGGCCCGCGATCTCGTTCGCGCGGTCCGCGACACCATACCGGTCGAGGGCATCGCGGCGCATTTCCACGACACCTACGGACAGGCGCTCGTCAACCTGTATGCCGTGATCGAGGAAGGAGTGCGTGTCGTCGACGCCGCCGCCGGCGGGCTCGGTGGCTGTCCCTATGCCAAGGGGGCGAGCGGCAATGTCGCCACCGAGAGCGTCGTCTACATGCTCGATGGCATGGGCATCCGGACCGGCGTAAACTTGCCCAAGTTGCTCGACGCTGTCGAATACATCGATCAGGCGCTCGACCTCTCTTCGCAATCGCAGGTCTATCGGGCACTTCGCGATCGCCGCTGATCGGCGGGAAGCTTCACGCCCCGCGGCGCGGCAGAGACTTGCGATACCCCGCACCGCAGTCGCGATCACGGCCGGTTGCCGTGGGCCTATGTTCCGCCGCTTGACGCCGATCAAGGTGTTTGCCCACCCGCCCTCTATCAGAGAAGATATTGGGGCGGGGATCGGGCAATGGACAGGAATGGCATCGCGGCGCGGGCTTTGAGGCTTGGGCTGAGGACATTGGCGATGCTCGTCCTGCTGGGCCTTGCCGCCTGCACCACCACAGGCCGCGACAAGAACGAGGTCGGCGCCTATCCGCCCTGGCTGATCCGCATCGCCGAGCCCGCAGCGCCGGCCATCGGCATGGCGATCTCACAGGTTCAGTGGCGGAACGGCTACCTCGACACCGGCGGCGGCGCGCTGAACCACGTCCGTCCGCGGATAAGGCCGCTGGACGTCTTTCTCTTCAGCAACAAGGGCCGGCTTTCGGGCCATACCGGCGCCGGACTGTTCGGGCATTCCGCCGTCTATCTCGGCACCGAGCGCGAACTGAAATCGATGGGACTGTGGAACGACCCTGCGGTCGTGCCGCACCATGACGCCATCCGGCGTGGGCTGACCATCGTCGAATCGGGACAGGCCCACGGCACGACGCTCACGCCCGTCTCCCGGCTCGTCGAAACCGACCGCCTCGTTGTCCTGCGGCCTCAACTCGGCAACCAGCGGAAGGAAGCCGCCATCGTCAGGTTGTTCTCCCTGGTCGGCACTCGCTTCGATCACAACTACCGGCTGGACGAAAGCGAACGCGTCTTCTGCACCGAATTGATCGATCTTGGCATTCCCGAACTGCGGCTGCCGCGCCGGCCCAGCTATGGGCGCGAGGTGATCCTGCCCGACGACGTGGCATTGGAGGCCGTTTCCGGCAAGGGGCGGCTGCGCTACGTCGCTTATGTGCGCGCCGACCGCGAACGGTGGGAAAGCGCGGGCCCGGCGTCTCTCGCGGCTGATATCCGCCGCGTCGCGGCGCAGTGACCTGGCAGGGCGGGCGCGGCTGCGCCTACTCGTCTTCCACCGGGACGTTGTAGATGGTGACGACGGGACGACCGTTTTCGATCCGGGTCACGTTCACGATCGCCTGTCGGTCCCGTCTGGCCAGCGCCCGCTCGATCGAGGCCGTGGTCATATCGTCGATTGCCGGCCCCGAGGACACGCACCGCCCGATCGCCGGCTGACCCGGCCGGCTGAGACGGTTCAAGGTCGCCGGCAGGTTTTCCCGGCATTCCTCCACGGACCCATAGATCCGCGAATAGCGCATTTCCTGGCAGCTCGACGAATCCGGCGAGCATGCGAGGAGGATCAGAAAGGCGGACGCGGTGTTCATGGCCCTCAACGCCGCGGTCGGCGCCCGGTTCCGGCGTCGGTTCAGGGAGCGATGCAGCCGACGTCGCGCCGGCCGACAGGGCGGTGTGGAACAACGGCCGGGTGCAGGAGGAAGGGCGATCAGCTTTGGATAACGCCGCCCGCCTCAAGCATCGCATCGGGCGTATCGACGTCGAGGCTGGCGGAGCGCCCAAGCTCCACGTCGATGACTTCGGCCAGCCCGGCTTCGATCACATGCCGCGCGCCGGTGTCGCCTTCGATGCGTGACACGTCGTCGAACACCGCGCGCGGCAGGATCACCGGGTTGCCGCGCTTGCCGTCGTGCGTCGCGCGCACGATGGCGTTGCCGCCGGCGCGGCGGAACGCATCGGCCAGACGGTCGAGGTCCGATGTCTCGATCCGCGGCATGTCGGCCAGCAGGATCAGCGCACCCGAGGCATCGCGCGGAACTGCCGCGATGCCGGCCTTCAACGAACTCGCCAACCCGCTGGCGTAGTCAGGATTGGGCGCGAAGGAAACGTCGAGACCATCCAGCGCGGCGCGCACGCGGTCCGCCTGGTGCCCGATGACGACCGTCACACCGGCGACCGCGCTTGCGAGCGCGGTCTCGGCGACCCGGCGGACCAACGTTTTGCCGTGGAAAAGGGCGAGGAGCTTGTTCGGACCGCCCATGCGGCTCGACCGTCCGGCGGCCAGCACGACCGCATGCACAGGGGCCGGCGCTGCGGGTGCCGAGCGCTCGCGCGGCTGTGGCCGGGTGGGGATTTCCATCAGCAGGCCGCCCACGCCCATGCCGGCGATCTCGTCGGCCGTCACGTCGAGACCGGCCATCAGGCGGTCGAGCACCCAGTCGAACCCGTTCTCCTTCGGACTCCGGGCGCAGCCGGGAGCACCCAGAATCGGCGTGCCGTCGAGCCGGCCGAGTACCAGGAGGTTGCCCGGATCGACCGGCATGCCGACGGCCAACACGTCGCCGCCCGCGCCGCGGATCGCGGCGGGGATCACGTCGTTCGGATCGCACATCGCCGACGCGCCGAACACCAGCACCATATCCGCCCGCACCGCCATGGCCGCGATCGCCGGCTCCAGAGCCTCCTCGCGATGCGCCACGCGCTCCTCCCCGACGATATGGCTGCCCGAACGGGCGAGCCGTGCCGCCGTGACGCGGGCGGTCTTGTCCATGACGCTTGCCTTCAAAGACGGCAGCACCGTCTGGATCAGACCGATGCGGCGGGCGCCGAACGGATGCACGTCGAACGCGGATGCGCCCCCGGCCAGCCGCTCGACCGCGGCGATCACCCGTTCCGGCACGGCAAACGGGATGATCTTGACGGTTGCGACCATCTGGCCGGCGTCGACGGTGGCGTAATCGGCGACGGTGGCGAGCGTCACCGCAGGATCGACGCGATTGATCTGATCGATCAGGGTCTTGTCGACCGTGAAGACACCGGCGGCCTGGGCGTGGAGGTTGACCCGCCCGGTCGCGGGAGCCTTCGCAACGATACCTGAAAAGCCGAGGGCGGCCGCGACCCGGCGCGCCGCCTCGTCCTCCGCCACGTCGCCCGGCTCGAGCACCGCGGCGATCACCTGCATCGATCCCGCCGCACGCAGCGCTTCGACATCCGCGCCGGTCAGGCGATGGCTCTTCCTGAGCTTCAGGTCGCCGGCGGCGGTGGCGTGCGCGAGGATCGCGCCTTCGGCCTCGGCCAGAGGGATCGGCCCGAATCTCAACTGCCGCCACCCTTGCCGGCGAGACCGCGCGAGCGGAACGCTCCGATGATCTGCGCCAGGACCGCGACCGCGATCTCGGCTGGGCTCGCGGCCCCGATGTCGAGCCCGATCGGGGCCGCGATGCGGGCGATCTGTGCTTCGCTTGCGCCCAGTGCGGTCAGCCGCTCGACGCGCTTCGCGTGCGTCTTCCGGCTGCCCAGCGCCCCGACATAGAAACACCCCGCATCGAGCGCGGCCTTCAGCGGGAAATCGTCGATCTTGGGATCGTGCGTCACCGCCACGAGCGCGCAATAGGCGTCGAGCGGCCGTTCCTTGAGCACCGTTTCCGGCCAGTCGGCTTGGAGCGGGACCCCTTCGAAACGTTCCGGCGTCGCAAAGGCGGTGCGCGGATCGATGACTTCGAGGTCGTAGCCGGCTATGCGCGCCATCGGCGCCAGCGCCTGGCTGATATGAACGGCACCGATGACGACAATGCGCGGCGGCGGCAGATGCACGTTGAGGAACCAGCTCTTGCCGTCGGCCTCGACCGAGCCGGAGATGCCGGACCGGAACGCCCTGGCGATCGCCATGGATAGCTCGCCCGCTACATCGTCTCCCTCCTGGATCACCCGTGCGGCGCCATCGCCGAGGTCGGTGAGCAGGATCGCGGCGCGCCGGGCCGCGCGCGCCGCGTTGAGTTCGCGAAGCGTCTTCAGGTCCATCGCTCAGCCCAGCCGCTCGACAAAGACCTTGATCCGCCCGCCGCAGGAGAGCCCCACCCGCCAGGCGGTTTCGTCGGCGACGCCGAATTCGAGCATTTTGGGCGCGCCGGAGCCGATCACGTCGACCGCCTCGGCGACGACCGCCCCCTCGACGCAGCCGCCCGACACCGAGCCGTGGAAATTGCCCTCGGCGTCGATGACGAGATGACTGCCGACCGGGCGAGGCGCCGAGCCCCATGTCTCGACCACGGTGGCGAGCGCCACGTCCCGCCCGGAAGCCTTCCAGCGCTCGGCGACGTCGAGCGGATCAAGCGGACCTTCGGCGTTCGATGCGGTTGCCATGGCGATATTCTCCCATTCTTCGGTTCACGCGGCCAGCCGCCCGGCAGGCGCCAGCCAGCGCTTCGGGTCGGCGTCGCGAGCGCGCGCGTCGGACAGCGACGCACAGAGATCGGACAGCGCGTTGAGCGTGTGGACGGCACGGAACTCGTCGACATGCGGCAGCATCGCCTTGACGCCCCTCGCCCGGGCCTCGAACCCGTCGAAGCGCAAGAGCGGATTCAGCCAGATCAGCCGGCGGCAGCTCTTGTGCAGACGTTCGATCTCGATTTCCAGCATCGACACGTCGTCGCGCTCCAGCCCGTCGGTGATCAGCATCACCACCGCCCCCTGCGACAACACACGCCGCGACCAGAGCCGGTTGAACTCGTGCAGCGTCTCGCCGATGCGGGTACCGCCCGACCAGTCGCGCACGGTCGCCGCCGCGTCCGACAGCGCCTGATCGGGATCCCGGTTGCGCAATTGCCGCGTCAGATTCGTCAGCCGGGTACCGAAGACGAAGGTGTGGACGCGTCGCCGCTTCTCCAGCAGCGCATGAAGAAAATGCAGGAAGATCCTGGAATACTGGCTCATCGAGCCCGAAACGTCTGCCAGCACGACCAATGGCGGGTGGATCTCGCGCGCCTCGCGGAATTTCGGCAAGATCAGGTCCCCGCCGGTGCGGAGCGCCGATCGCATCGTCGCGCGCGGGTCGACTCGGGCGCCGCGCGGATCGGGCCGGAAGCGCCGCGTCTTCACCATGTCGAAGGGCAGCCGGAGATTGGCGATGGCGCGCTTGGCCTCGTCGAGTTCCGACGCGGTCATCTGGGCGAAATCCTTGGTCCGCAGGATCTCGTTGCCGGACGTCGTCAGCCGGGCGTCGATCTCGACCTCCGGCACTTCTTCCGGCTGCTGTCGCTTGCGGTGGCCCTCGAACATCGCCTCGCTGACACGGTTCTCCGCCGCGCGCGGCTTTTCTCTTTCGCGGGTGTCCGGCGCCACGGGCGAGAACATCGCCAGCATCTTCTCGATCAGTTCGCGCGACTTCCAGAACAGCCGGAACGCCTCGTCGAACACCGGATGGTCCTCGTGCCGCGTCACGAGAACCGCGTGCAGCGTCCAGTAGAAATCGTCGCGTGTGCCGATACCGGTGGCGATGACCGCGTCGATCGCATCGACCACCGATGCAGGTCCAACCCGCATGCCGGCCTTGCGCAGCGCGCGGGCGAAATAGACGATGTTGTCGGCGATGCGGCCGTCGGCTGCGGCTTCCTTCGGAGACTGTGACGAAGTGAAAGTCGCCATCGCCACGACGGCTACTCCGCCGCAGCCGAGAGTTCCGCCTTGACCTCCTTGAGGATGCGGCGGCCCTCGCCCTGTTCGATGCGGGCGATATCGTCCTGGTATTTGAGCAGCACGCCGATCGTGTCGGAGACCGTCTCGGGATCGAGCGCCACCTTGTCGAGTTCGTTGAGCGCGCCGGCCCAGTCGATCGTCTCGGCGACGCCCGGAGCCTTGAACAGGTCGATCTGCCGCAGTTTCTGGGTGAAGAGCACGACCTCTTCCGACAGCCGTTTGTTGGCCTGCGGCACCTTGCGGCGGACGATTTCCAGTTCGCGCTCGGCGTTCGGATAGTCGACCCAATGGTAGAGGCAGCGCCGTTTCAGCGCGTCGTGGATTTCGCGCGTGCGGTTGGTGGTGATGATGACGATCGGCGGTTCCTCCGCCTTGATCGTGCCGAGTTCGGGCACCGTCACCTGGAAGTCCGACAATATTTCGAGCAGAAAGGCCTCGAAGGCCTCGTCGGTACGATCGAGTTCGTCGATCAGGAAGACAGGGGCCGCCCCCTTGGTGCCGCTCAGCGCATCGAGCACCGGCCGGCGGATCAGGTATTTTTCCGAGAACACGTTGCGCTCGATCAGGTCGCGGTCGGTCTGGCCGGCCGCCTCGTCCATGCGGATTTCGATCATCTGCGCGGCATAGTTCCACTCGTAGACCGCCGACGAGACGTCGAGGCCCTCGTAGCACTGCAGGCGGATCAGCCGCCGCCCGAGCGCTGCGGCCAGAACCTTGGCGATCTCGGTCTTGCCGACGCCGGCTTCGCCTTCGAGGAAGAGCGGCCGCTTCATGCGCAGGCCGAGGAAGAGCACCGTAGCCAGCGCGCGGTCCGCGACATAGTCGGCGGCGCGGAGCATCTCCAGCGTCTCGTCGATCGACTGTGGAACCCCTTTGGGGGTGACGTCTGCCATGATGCGAAATGTCCGTCCGGTCCGGCCCGGCGCGAGATCCCTAAAGGACGCGGTAGGCGCGATTGAAATAGGTCAGCGGGTCGAGGCTATCGCCGATGCGCACCCCTGTCACCTTGCCAAAAAGCACACGATGGGTCGCCATGTCCGCCGTCTCGATGATCTCGCAGTCGAGGCTCATCATCGAATCGGCAAGCACCGGCGCGCCGGTCGACAGTCTCATCCAGTCCCCATGCGCGAAGCGCTCGTCCTGGGAGAGCCCGGTCAGGCCCGAAAACGCGTTGGCCAGATCCTGATGATGGCCGGCGAGCGTATTGAGGGCAAAGACGCCGTTGTCCCAAAACACCGCGTTCGACACGTTCTCGCGGTTGATGCAGACGAGGATCGTGGGCGGCCGGTCGGAGACCGAACAGGCGGCAATCACGGTCGTGCCGCGCCGCCCCGCCGGACCCTCTGTCGTCAGCACGTGGACCGCGCCGGCAAAGCGCGCCATGGCGTCGCGGTAGACCTGGGGATCGATGTCGCTTTTCTTTAGCAAGGCGGGGCATCCGGTTTTCGTCCTGAATATAGGCTCGGAGCCGTATCCCACAAGCCGGCACCGCGCCTGGGATGTTGCCTAGTCCGGGCTGTGAGGCTACGAGATGGCGCACTATTGACACTAGCCCGGCGACAAGGCCGCGGCCACACGCCCGGGATCGATGCGCCCTGCCCTGATCATCGCCGCAATATCCGCCGCAGCCATCTTCCGGGCGGCGGCTGCGGAACCGGTCATCGGCGTCGCCGCGCCGCTGTCGGGTCCGTCGGCCCTGCTCGGCGAACAGATACGCGCAGGGGCGGAAGCGGCGGCCCTGGCCTCGGGCGTCCGGCTCGAAATCGCCGATGAGGCCTGTACCTCCCAGGGCGGCAAGGCCGCGGCAGAGGCCTTGGTGGCGGCGAAGGTCGCTATCGCCGCCGGCTTCCTCTGCACCGAAGCGATCGAGGCGGCGCTGCCGATCCTCAAGGATGCCGGAATCCCCGTTGTCGCGACCGGCGTGCGCACCAATTCGCTCACCGACCGGAGGAAGAAAACCGGCTGGCCGGTGGTGCGCTTCGCACCGCGCGCCGACGACGAGGTCGAGGCGGCTTCCGCGATCCTCGGCCGCGCCTGGCGCGAGGAGCATTTCGCTATCGTCGACGACGGCACGATCTATTCCCGCGAACTGGCGGAGGGATTGCGTCTTTCGTTCGAACAATCCGGGCTGAAGCCCGCCTTCGTTGACACGCTGCGGCCGCAACTCGACAACCAGATCGGGCTCGCCGGACGCCTGCGTAAATCGGGAGCGACGCACGTCTTCGTGGCGGCCGACCGCCCCGATGTCGCCATTCTCGGCCGCGACGCCGCCCAGATCGGCTACCCCGTCACCATCGCCGGCGGCGAAGTGCTGCGCGCGCCCGCCGACGATGTGGATCTTGCGCCCGGCACATTGATGATCGGGCTGCCCGAATGGGCCGATGTCGCAGATCCCGCCGTCGTCGCCGGCCTGCGAGAGCGCAAGATCGAACCGGAAGGCTATGTCCTTCCTGCCTATGCCAGCGTCGAAATCGCCGTGCAGGCCGCGAAAACAGCCGCGACCGACGGATCGGATAAGCTGACGGCCCTCGCCGGCCAGGAATTCTCCACAATCTTCGGCCCGGTCGGCTTCGACGAAAAGGGCGACCGCACCGACAATCCTTACCGCCTCTACCGCTACGAGGGCGGCGCCTTCATCGAAGTGGACCAGCAATGACCTTCCGCACCGGGCCGACAAATCTGCTCACCGACGTCGCCGGCCTGCGCGTTGGCAATTCCTCCGATGCGAAACTCAAGTCCGGCGTGACGGCGATCCTCTGCGACGAACCCGCCGTGGCTGCCGTCCAGGTGCTCGGCGGCGCGCCCGGCACCCGGGAGACCGATTTGCTCGAGGCGCACAATTCCGTCGAGGCGATAAATGCGCTGGTCCTGTCGGGCGGTTCGGCCTTCGGCCTCGATGCGGCGTCCGGCGTGCAGGCGGCACTGCGCGAACAGGGCATCGGCTTCCAGGTGCGCGACAATCGCATCCCGATCGTGCCCGCCGCGATTCTGTTCGATCTTGAGAACGGCGGCGACAAGCGCTGGGGCCGATATCCTCCCTACCGCGAGCTCGGCTACGAAGCCGCCATGTCCGCGTCGACCAGCTTCGAGATCGGCACCGCGGGCGCCGGTATCGGCGCGTTGTCAGCGGGGTTGAAGGGCGGCCTGGGATCGGCCTCCGCCATATTGCCGAACGGCGTGACGGTCGCAGCGCTGGTCGGCGCCAACCCGACCGGCTCGGTGACGGTCGGCGAGACGAAACACTTCTGGGCCGCCCCCTTCGAGATCGGCGACGAGTTCGGCGGGCTCGGCTATCCGCACCCCTTGCCGGCCGATTCGACCGATATCCGCCTCAAGTTCCGCGAGATGGCCAAGGCCGGAGCCAACACGACGATCGCCGTGATTGCGACCGACGCCCTGCTGACAAAGGCCGCGGCGAAACGCCTTGCGATCGCCGCTCATGACGGCTTCGCCCGCGCGATCTGGCCGGTGCACACGCCCGTCGACGGCGATCTGATCTTTTCGCTTGCCACCGGCCGCAGCAAGGTGGCGCTCGACCATGACGGGGCGATCGACCTCTATGCCGCCGCCGGCGCGACGATGGCGCGCGCGGTCGCCCGCGCCGTCTATCTCGCAACGCCTGCCGAAAACGATCTCCTTCCGACCTGGCGGGACAAGTTCGCGTGAACGCTGTCATTCGTTGACGCTGGCGCAAGCTGCCCTGCGCTAGCATCGGCCAGTTCGAGATTGCCGAGGAGGAGCCCGATGCAGTTGATCCGCCCTGTCCTTCTAGCCGCCTCCGTGCTCGCCTCGACGTCGGCCTTGGCCGGCGATACGGCAACGCCGCAAGTTCTCGGCTTCTCCGCGGACGGCAAGCTGTTCGCCTTCGAGGAATACGGCATCCAGGACGGCTCCGGCTTCCCCTATGCGAACCGCTTCTACATCGACACCGCGACCGACAGCTTCGTTGCCGGGACCCCAATCCGCGTCAGGATCGACGACGAGGCGGCCGGCATCGTCGCCGCTCGCGCGCAAGCCAGGGAGAAGGGAGACAAGATCGTCGACGGATCTGTACTTGCGGCAAACCAGGGCGACACGGCCGGCTGGAACGCCATCACCGAGCTCTCCGCCGATCCGTTCCGCATGGTGATCAATCCGCGGCCGGTCTTCCCGCCCGTCGACCCGCCCGTCGAGTTCCGGCTCGAGGAGATCCCCTTCGCGCCGCCGTCCGGCTGCGAAAATCTCGGCGACACGATGGGCTTTCGGCTCGTGCGGATAGACCCGACCCCGGGCGGCGAGACGGTGCTCGTCCACGTAGATGCCTCGATCCCCGCCAGTCGCAACTGCCCGACGGGCTACGGAATCGGCGGCATCCAGACGTTCTACCCGCAAACCGGCGATCCGGTCTTCGCTGTCTTGATCGCAGTGCGTTCGATCGGCTTCGAAGGCCCCGACTTCCGCTGGATCGCCGTAGCGGGCAGGCTCTGAGCGTGGCGTCCGCGCGCCAGACGGGCGTTGCGCCGGACCGGACGGGCCCATTCGGCCGGACCCGTCGCCTGTTCGCTGGCGCAATGCCGGATCTGCGCACGATCTTCGTCGGCAGCCTGCTTTGGGCCATGGCGATGGGCCTGATGGCGGTCGCCAAGCTTTTCTGGATGCAATGGTACGAGCCGCCGCGCATCGCCCTGATCGCCTCGTTCTTCGCGGCGGGCGGGCTGGTCGCCTTCGGGCCGGGAATCTATATCGGCCGGCTCCTGTCGCGCGGCCGGCGCGGCGCCGGTTTTGCCGCGACCTTTCTCGCGCTGGGCATCGGCACGGTCGCGCTGACTGCGTTCTTCATCGGCCTACAGTACCGCCAGTATTATGCCGCCTGGCACGACGAGGTCTTTTCGGTCCACTGGTTCTTCCAGTTCGTCTTCACCGTCGGGGCGGCGGTCTATCAGTTCCTCGTTCTCGGCACGCGCGTATATTTCCCCGTCGGCATTCTTCTCCTCGCGGCCGCTTCCTTCTGGAACGTGCGCGGCATGCGTTGAGCATTGGGCGCGCCTCTGTTAGACCAAAATGAAGCGGGATTGAATCGTTCTGCCGGAGGGAATTCGGGTCAAGGTCGAGGTCTTCGGCGCGGTCGTGCTGGTGGCACGGCCAAGTCCGAAGACCGATGGATATGGCCCGAATTCACCCGGCCCGAAGGGTTTCCCGCTGGCGGGCGCCCGCTTCGTCAGGCGGACTTGGCCGTGCCACCAGCACGGCCTGCACCGCCTTCCTGGCGGATCGCCTCGCCATCGAGGAAACAGAACCGCTTCAATCCCGCCTCATCTTGGTCTAGGAGGCGGCGGTTCCAAGACAGCGAAGGCAGCTACGCCGATGATCCCCCGCTATTCGCGGCCCGAAATGGTCGCCATCTGGTCGCCCGAGACCCGCTTCCGCATCTGGTTCGAGATCGAGGCGCATGCCTGCGACGCACTCGCCGAGATCGGCGTCATCCCGAAGGAAGCTGCCAGGAATATCTGGGAGAAAGGCGGGGCGGCGACCTTCGACGTCGCCCGCATCGACGAGATCGAGCGCGTCACCAAGCACGACGTCATCGCCTTCCTGACGCACCTCGCCGAATTCATCGGCCCGGACTCGCGCTTCGTCCACCAGGGCATGACCTCTTCGGACGTCCTCGACACATGTCTCAGCGTGCAGTTGACCCGCGCCGCGGACATCCTGATCGCCGATGTCGATGCCTTGCTCGCGGCGCTGAAGACCCGCGCCTTCGAGCACAAGGACACCATCACCATCGGCCGCTCGCACGGCATCCATGCCGAGCCGACCACCTTCGGCGTCAAGCTGGCACAGGCCTATGCCGAATTCGCTCGCTGCCGCGAACGCCTCGTTGCCGCGCGCGGGGAAATCGCCACCTGCGCCATATCAGGCGCGGTCGGAACCTTCGCCAACATCGATCCGCGCGTTGAAGAACACGTCGCGGCCAAGCTCGGCCTGAAGCCGGAGCCGGTATCGACCCAGGTTATCCCGCGCGATCGCCATGCCATGTTTTTCGCCACGCTGGGCGTGGTCGCCTCGAGCGTCGAACGGCTCGCAACCGAGATCCGTCACCTTCAACGCACCGAGGTGCTGGAGGCCGAGGAATATTTCTCGCCCGGCCAGAAGGGCTCATCGGCGATGCCGCACAAGCGCAACCCCGTGCTGACTGAAAACCTGACCGGCCTCTCACGCCTGGTGCGCGGCATGGTCACGCCGGCCCTCGAGAACGTCGCGCTCTGGCACGAGCGCGACATTTCGCATTCCTCGGTCGAGCGGATGATCGGCCCCGACGCCACCGTCACGCTCGACTTCGCGCTGGCCAGGCTCACCGGCGTCATCGAAAAGCTGGTCGTCTATCCGGCCAACATGCTGAAGAACCTGAACAAGTTCTCGGGCCTCGTGCATTCGCAGCGCGTCCTGCTGGCGCTGACACAGGCAGGCGTTTCCCGCGAGGACGCCTATCGGCTCGTGCAGCGCAACGCGATGAAAGTGTGGGAGGAAGGCAAGGACTTCCTCACCGAACTGCTTGGCGACAGCGAAGTCATGGCGGCGCTGAGCGAAGCGGACCTGCGCGAGAAGTTCGACCTGGGCTACCACACCAAGCATGTCGACACGATCTTCACCCGCGTGTTCGGCACCGCCTGAGGGAACCTTGCCCCCATCCGCCGTTCTCGCCCCTGATACACAGGCAAGGGGCGGTTAAATGGCAGATCAAGACTTCATCGTCCGCAACGGCGGCAATTCGATCGGCTGGTTCGTCGCCGGTGCGCTTGTCGTCGCCGCGGCCATCGGCCTCTTCCTCTACGCCGACGGCTACTTCGACAAGGACACGGTCGAGATGAAGATCGAGCTGCCGAAGGTCACCATCGAGGGCCAGTGAACGCTCCCTCCAGTCGCAAAGCCCCGCGCCATCCCTGCCGCGGGGCTTTCGTTTGTCAGGCCGCGGCGCTCAGACGGATCTCGGTGCCCCACGGATCGGTAAGGCTCCGTTCGGCGACCGGCCCCTTGCCCAACAGTTCAACCCACTGCAGCCCCGTCCGATCCTTGTCGCGCGGACCGGCGCCCCGGCTCTGCCAGGCGTTCGCGCCGATGTGGTGGTGGTAGCCGCCGGTCGACAGGAACACCGCCTGGCCGCCGAAATTCATCACTGTGTCGAAGCCGGCCTCCCTGTTCCAGAACCCTTCGGCCGCGCGCACGTCGCCGACGCGCAGATGCACGTGGCCGATGATCGAGTTGTCAGGCGCTCCATCCCAGGCCGGCGCTTCGGCCGCGGATGCGAGGATTCCCTCTGCATCGAGGGGATCGCTCCCCATGCGGACGAACTTTCCGTCCCAGTCCCAGAGCTCGGCGGGACGGTCGGCGTAAATCTCGATGCCGTTGCCCTCGGGATCGGTCAGGTAGAGAGCCTCCGAGACCAGATGGTCGGCCGCGCCGTCGAGCCGGATGCGCTTTTCGATGGCGTGGCGGACCCAGCGGCCGAGGTCGGTGCGCGACGGGAGCAGGAAGGCGGTATGATACAGGCCGGCCGAGCGCGGATCGTCGGGACGCACCGCGCTCGACTGCTCGATCTCCATCAGCGGGCGGTCGCCGGCGCCGAGCGTGATATGTCCGCCCGAGTTCGCGAGCTCCTTCAGTCCGACGACCTGCTGGTAATAGTGCGACATGGCCGCCGCGTCGCGCGCGATGATGCCGATGCGGCCGATATGGGTCGGAGCGTCGGCGGCAAAAGGAAGAGCTGACATGGTGGTCTCCGATCGGGCAGGAAGCTTCCCGCCCAAGAGCGCCGCGCCGGTGCCGGCGATGACGGTACGTCGGTTCAGATACACAGCGGCGCTCGCTCTGGTTTCGTTGTCGTTCAAAGATCATGCCGATGATCGTTCACCGCAAGTCGCCCAACGGCGAACACGCTGTTCAGCCGAACGCGCTCATTGCACCGGGCGGATCCCTCGCCTACATGCGCCGCCATGAAAGCCAAAGACGCAGATATCATCATCGTGCCCGGCCTCGGCGGTTCCGGCCCCATGCATTGGCAGACCCGCTGGCAGCAGCGCCTGTCGACGGCGAAGCGCGTGCATCAGCTTGACTGGGACGCGCCGGTGCGCGACGCTTGGGCGCGCAACGTCGCCGACGTCGTCAATGCCGCGGAAAGACCGGTTGTGCTGGTCGCGCATTCCCTCGGCATCGCCAGCATCCTCAACGCGATGGACATTATGACGAAGCGCCCGCACGGTGCTTTTCTCGTCGCGCCCCCGGATCTTGACGATCCGGACATTGGCTCGCCTCAGCTTCTCGGCTTTGGGCCCTATCCCCGCTCGCGCCTGCCCTTCCCCTCGCTGGTTGTGGGCTCGAACAACGATCCGTACTGCAAGCCCGAAATATCCGAACAGCTGGCCGGGGCCTGGGGCTCGCTCTTCATCAACGCCGGCGAGGCCGGACATCTGAACACCGAGGCCGGCTACGGCCCGTGGCCGGAAGGGTCCATGGCCTTCGCGCAGTTCCTGTCGAAACTGCCCGAATAGAAGCTACCCGATCGTGGCCCGCGCGGCGGCGATCATGTTCTCGGCGCCGAGCCGCATGTAGGCCTGCTCGTTGCCGAGCGCGATCATCTGGTAGCCCATCGAGGCGTAGCGCCCCGACATTTTCGGGTCGACCGCGAAAATCGCCGCGAACTTGCCGGCCTTGCGCGTGCGCGACCCGATATCGGCGACCGCGTCCATCATGTCCTCGAGATTGGGATTGATTTTCGCCCCGCCTGTCCAGGCGATCGAGAAGTCGGAGGGTCCGACGAACACGCCGTCAATGCCGGGCACGTCGAGGATCTCGTCGACGAGACCGTAGGCGGCGCGTGTCTCGATCATCGCGAAGGAGATTGTCGCCGTATTCTGGGTCGCCAGCCATTGCGGATGGTCTTTTACACCCGACCTCGGAAAGGCGAAGGTGGGGCCCCAGGAGCGCTCGCCCAGCGGCGGATACTTCATCGCGGCGGCGAATTTGCGCGCATCCTCGACCGAATTGATCATCGGCGCGATCACGGCTTCGGCACCGAGGTCGAGGGCGCGGCTCGCCATGTCGAAACGGCCGACCGGGATGCGGATCACCGGATGCTTGCCCGGACCGGTCACCGAGGGGATGCAGCGGGCGACGCTGTCCTCGTGATGGGCGCCGTGCTGCATGTCGAGCGTCACGACTTCGAATCCCAGCCGCGAGACGATCTCCACCGTTATCGTATCCGGCACGCCCGACCAGGCGGTGAAACTCACGGTTCCGGAATTCAGGCGTTCGGCGAGGGTCATGTCGGCTCCGTTAGCGGTTGGCGGCGCAATCTGCCGCGACTCTTGCGGTTGCGCAAAAGAAAACCGCCCGGAAGGCCGGGCGGTCGGTTGGTCCAGTCATTCCCGGCGTCAATCAGGCGCTGGTGATCTGCTTGACCGCGGTGTCGAGGAGATCAGCCATCGCATGTCGAATCTGATGGTCGGACACGGCGACGCCTGCCTTGTCGAGATCATTGCGCACCTTGCGGAACACGTCTTCGTCGCCGGCCTCCTCGAAATCGGCCATCACGACCTCCTTCGCGTAGGCCTCGGCTTCGTCGCCCGATTTGCCCAGCTTCTCGGCGGTCCACACGCCCAGCAGCTTGTTGCGGCGGGCGATCGCCTTGAATTTCAGCTCCTCGTCATGGGCGAACTTCCTCTCGAAGCCGTCCTCCCGGTCCTTCATGCTGGTCATCGGAATGCTCCCCGAATTAGGCGTTTCTTGCGCCTCCATATGGGGCATCGGGCTGCAATTCAACAGGTATCGGCGTCGCGGGCGGCATCCGTTGGCCGGCGTGGGCGTCAAACCCGCCGATGTTACGGATTATGATTGAGGAATGTGGTCGAGTAGGCTAGAGCACCCCTGAAATCCAAGGGTGCGGCGCGCCCCGCCGCCGATTCGGACCTGCCGATTCCCTCCGGCCGTCCAGAACAGAGACAAGCGCATATGAATCGTCGCCGACGCATCTACGAAGGCAAGGCCAAGATCCTCTATGAAGGACCCGAGCCGGGCACGCTCATCCAGTTCTTCAAGGACGACGCTACCGCCTTCAACAAGAAGAAGCACGAAGTGGTCGACGGCAAGGGTGTGCTCAACAACCGCATTTCCGAGCACATCTTCACCCATCTGAACCGGATGGGCATCCCGACCCACTTCATCCGCCGCCTCAACATGCGCGAGCAGCTGATCAAGGAAGTCGAGATCATCCCGCTCGAGGTCGTGGTCCGCAACATCGCGGCCGGATCGCTGGCGAAACGCCTCGGCATCGAGGAAGGTACGGTCCTGCCGCGCTCGATCATTGAATTCTACTACAAGGCCGACGCGCTCGACGATCCGATGGTGTCGGAAGAGCACATCACCGCCTTCGGCTGGGCCTCGCCGCAGGAAATCGACGACATCATGGCGCTCGCCATCCGCGTCAACGACTTCCTCTCCGGCCTCTTCCTCGGCGTTGGCATCCAGCTCGTCGACTTCAAGATCGAGTGCGGCCGCCTCTACGAGGGCGACATGATGCGCATCGTCGTCGCCGACGAGATCTCGCCGGATTCGTGCCGGCTGTGGGACGTCGCCACCCAAGACAAGCTCGACAAGGACCGTTTCCGCCGCGACATGGGCGGGCTGGTCGAGGCCTATCAGGAAGTGGCGCGCCGGCTCGGCATCATGAACGAGAACGAGCCCCCGCGTCCCGCCGGACCGGTGCTCGTCGCCTCGACCGATACGCCCAAGGGCACCAAGCACTGACGGCGTCGCCGTCAGCCAACGACAGACAGACCGGAGCGATATCGGCGTGATCAAGGCCCGCGTGACCGTCACCCTCAAGAACGGCGTGCTCGACCCGCAAGGCAAGGCGATCGAGGGCGCGCTCGGCACCCTCGGCTTCGGCGGCGTCGGCCATGTCCGCCAGGGCAAGGTCTTCGACATCGAACTGGACGGCTCGGACAAGGCCAAGGCCGAGGCCGTCCTCAAGGCCATGTGCGAGAAGCTGTTGGCGAATACCGTGATTGAGAACTATGCTATTTCGCTCACCTGAGGTTGCAGGAGCGGTGCGATGGCCGAAGTCACGAACGATCTGATCTGTGAGATCCTGAAGAGCATCCAGGGCCGCATGGACAAGATGGAACATGGTATCGGCGAGATTCGTCACGAGGTCGTCTCGATCCGACTGACGCAGATGGGTATCGAGAACGATATCCATAACATGTATGGAATTCTTGCCCGCCACGACCAACGTCTCGACCGCATCGAGAACCGTCTCGACCTGCGCGGACTCGCCGAAGCTCAAAGGCCTTACGACCCGACATGAAATCCGCTGTCGTCCTTCTCCCCGGCCTCAACCGCGACCGCGACATGATCGCGGCGCTGACCAAGATTTCGGGCAAGCCACCGGTCACGGCTTGGCAGACCGACACCGAGATTCCCGACGTCGACCTGATCGTCATCCCCGGCGGCTTCTCCTACGGCGACTACCTCCGCTGCGGCGCGATCGCGGCGCGCACGCCGGTGATGCGCGCGGTGGCCGAGAAGGCGAAACAGGGCGTCATGGTCATGGGCGTCTGCAACGGCTTCCAGATCCTGCTCGAAACCGGTCTCCTTCCCGGTGCGCTGATGCGAAATGCCTCGCTCAAGTTCGTCTGCCGCGAGGTCAAGCTCGAAGTTGCCAACGCGAACACCACCTTCACCCGTGCCTACGAGCCCGGCCAGATCATCCGCTGTCCGGTCGCGCATCATGACGGCAACTACTTCGCCGATCCGGAGACGCTTGCGCGTATCGAGGGCAACGGCCAGGTCGTCTTCCGCTACGCCGAAGGCACCAATCCGAACGGCTCGATCAACGACATCGCCGGGGTGATGAACGAGGCCGGCAACGTGCTCGGCCTGATGCCGCACCCGGAAAACCTGATCGAGGCCGCACATGGCGGTTCCGACGGCCGCGCCCTGTTCGAGGGCCTGCTCGGGATTGCCGCGTGAGAGCAATGGGTCGTTCCCTCCGCCCTGCCCTGCTCGTGCTGGCGATGGCGCTCGGCGTCGCCGGCTGCCAGTCGAACAAGCCGGAGGCCGTGCTGTCCCCGCCCGGCAAGAGCGCTGCGCTGCGCAAGATGGAGAAGGTGGCGCTCGCCGCCCACACCTGCTGGTTCGGCTCCAGGGACCCCGCCTTCAAAGCCTACCGCATGTCGAACGAGCTCGGCTCCTTTTCCGGCCGCCCGCGCTTCCTGATTGTGCCGGCCAAGAGCATGGAATCGCGCCCGCTTCTGGTTGTCCAGGCGGAAGGCCCCGCCGCACGCGTCGAGGCTTTCGGACCCCTGCTCGAGGGCGAGCACGGCAAGCGGATTTCCGCAGATTTGAACCGCTGGGCTTCCGGCGACCCGTCCTGCGTGGCGCGGGCCTGAGCCGCCGCCACCGAACCTTAACCGAGCCGACATGACCATCCCAAACGCCATCCCGATCACTCCGGAGCTCGTGGCCGCCCACGGCCTCAAGCCCGACGAGTATCAGCGGATCCTCGACCTGATCGGCCGCGAGCCCTCCTTCACCGAGCTCGGCATCTTCTCGGCGATGTGGAACGAGCATTGTTCCTACAAATCCTCGAAGAAATGGCTGCGCACGCTGCCGACCAAGGGTCCGCGCGTGCTGGTCGGTCCGGGCGAGAATGCCGGCGTGGTCGACATCGGCGACGGCGACGTGGTCGTCTTCAAGATGGAGAGCCACAACCATCCGTCCTACATCGAGCCCTACCAGGGTGCCGCCACCGGCGTCGGCGGCATTCTGCGCGACGTCTTCACGATGGGCGCGCGCCCCATCGCGGCGATGAACGCGCTGCGCTTCGGCGCGCCCGACCATCCGAAGACGAAACATCTCGTCTCCGGCGTCGTCGCGGGCATCGGCGGCTACGGCAACGCCTTCGGCGTGCCCGTCGTCGGCGGCGAGGTCAATTTCGACGAGCGCTACAACGGCAACTGCCTGGTCAACGCCTTCGCGGCGGGCCTCGCCAAGGCCGACGGCATCTTCCTGTCCCAGGCCAAGGGCGTCGGCCTTCCCGTCGTCTATCTCGGCGCCAAGACCGGCCGCGACGGTGTCGGCGGCGCGACCATGGCCTCGGCCGAATTCGACGACAAGATCGAGGAGAAGCGGCCCACCGTACAGGTCGGCGACCCGTTCACCGAGAAATGCCTGTTGGAGGCCTGCCTGGAGCTGATGGCCTCCGGCGCCGTCATCGCCATCCAGGACATGGGCGCGGCGGGCCTCACCTGCTCCGCCGTCGAAATGGGCGCCAAGGGCGACCTCGGCATCCGGCTCGAACTCGACAAGGTGCCGGTGCGCGAGGAGCGCATGTCGGCCTACGAGATGATGCTCTCCGAAAGCCAGGAGCGCATGTTGATGGTACTGCGCCCCGAGCAGGAGGAGGAGGCCGAGGCCATCTTCCGCAAATGGGGTCTCGACTTCGCCATCGTCGGCTGGACGACGGACGACCTGCGCTTCCGCGTCATCCATCAGGGCGAGGAGGTCGCCGACCTGCCGATCAAGGAACTCGGCGACGAGGCGCCCGAATATGACCGTCCCTGGGTCGAGCCGGCCCGCCCCGCACCACTCGCCGAAACCGACGTGCCGCAGGCGGATATCGCCGACTCGCTCCTGAAAATGCTGGGTTCGCCCGACCTCTCGTCTCGCCGCTGGGTCTGGGAACAGTACGACACGCTGATCCAGGGCAATTCGCTGCAGATCCCCGGCGGCGACGCCGGCGTCGTCCGCGTCGAGGGCCATCCGACCAAGGCGCTTGCCTTCTCCGCCGACGTCACGCCGCGCTATTGCGAGGCCGACCCGTTCGAAGGCGGCAAGCAGGCGATCGCCGAGTGCTGGCGCAACCTGACGGCGACGGGCGCCCTGCCGCTCGCCGCCACCGACAATCTGAACTTCGGCAATCCCGAACGGCCTGAGATCATGGGCCAGCTCGTCGGCGCGATCAAAGGCATCGGCGAGGCCTGCCGCGCTCTCGACTTCCCGATCGTCTCCGGCAACGTCTCGCTCTACAACGAGACCAACGGCCGCGGCATCCTGCCCACGCCGGCGATCGGCGGCGTCGGCCTCATCGACGACTGGTCTAAGATGGCGCGCATCCGTTTCGCCGGACCCGGCGAGCGCATCCTGCTCGTCGGCGCGCCGGCCACGTGGGGCTCGCATCTCGGCCAGTCGATCTATCTGCGCGATATCCACGGCCGCCGCGACGGCACCGCTCCGCCGGTCGACCTGGCGAAGGAAAAACTCGCCGGCGACTTCGTCCGCGCCATGATCCGGGCCGGCGCGCTCACCGCCGTCCACGACGTTTCGGATGGCGGCCTCGCCGTGGCGCTGGCCGAAATGGCGATCGCGTCGGGCATCGGCGCCGAGGTTCAGATGCCGGTCGACATCGACCCGATTCCGGTCTGGTTCGGCGAGGACCAGGGCCGCTATCTCGTCACCATTTCGCGGGCAGACCCTGGCCTGGTGCGCGACATCCAGGACGAGGCGGCCGAGCTCGGCATCTCTGCCCCCTGGATCGGTGAGACCGGCGGCGGCGAACTCAAGCTTGCCGGCGCGCGTTCCATCCCCGTCGCCGACCTCAAGGCCGCGCACGAAGGCTGGTTCCCGCGCTACATGGACGCGTGAGGATTGCGCCCCGCCCGCTTGCCGCATAGCTTTGCTCTGACTGCTGCAGTGGAAGGGAATCGGCCATGGCGATGGACGCGCACGAGATCGAACGGCTGATCAAACAGGGCATTCCGGACGCGAAGGTCTCGATCCGCGACCTTGCCGGCGACGGCGACCACTATGCCGCCGAGGTCGTCTCCGCCTCCTTCAAGGGCAAGACCCGGGTCCAGCAGCACCAGATGGTCTACAAGGCCCTGCAGGGCAACATGGGCGGCGTCCTCCACGCGCTCGCCTTGCAGACCAGCGCGCCGGAGTGAAGCCTTGAGCATCGGCGACTTCGTCAAGGGCGTGGTGAACGACGTCCTCCAGGACATGCTGAAAAAGGCGACCGGCAGCACCAAGCGCCGCCGCCGCAGACGCCGCGCCGCCACGCCGACCGAGCGCCTGCGCCAGATCGAAAAGCTGCTCAAGCCGGCAAAGCGGCAGACGAGCCGGAAAAAGACGGTGAGAACGAGGTCGAAGGCGAAGCGGCGGGCGTAGCTATCCGCACGTCCCGCCAGACCGGCCCTTACCCGATCAGCGCCGTCCTCAGCGCGGGGATGTCGTCCAGCACCTGATCGACGAATGCGGCGATGCGAGGCGTCCTGCGCAGATCCGGATGCGTAAGCAGGTACCAACTCCGGGTCAGTTCCGGCACCGGAGGCAGAAGCTGGATGAGCGTCTCTTCCGCGTCTCCGAGTGTGGTGGGAAGCGGCGCAACGCCGACGCCTGCCTTCACGGCCGACAGCGTGCCAAGCATGCTGTTGTTGCGGTTGACGATGCGTGCGTTCGGCACGGCGAGCGGAAGCCACTTGGCGACCCGGTGATTCTGCATGATGCCGTCGAAGCCGATCAAGGCATGATCGGCCAATTCGGCGATGCTGCCAGGCCGGCCATGCTGCTGCACATAGCTCCTGCTGGCATAGATCGCCCAGACGGAGTCGCAGATCTTGCGGCCGACGAGACTGTCGTCTGCCGGTTCGCCCGAGCGGAAGGCGACGTCGGCTTCGCCCTTGGCGATGTCGAGATAGCGATCGCTGGTGACGAACTCCACCGTAAGGCCCGGAAAGCGCTCGTAGAAACGGTCGAGCAGGCCCGTTGCGACGATGCGCGAAACCGTTGGCTCCGGGCAGGTAAGGCGGATCACGCCCTTCAGGTCATGCTTCAGCGCTTGGACCTTGCGCTCCAAATCCATCACCGCCGTTTCGACCGACAGCACCTTGCCGATCAGCGTCTCGCCAAGTTCGGACAGGCGGTAGACGGAGGGATGACGTTTCACCAGCGCAAGGCCGACGCGGGTTTCGAGCTCCGCCAGGCGACGGTGCACCGTCGACTGGTTGACGCCGAGCGCCTTCGCGGCAGCAAGCGTGCTGCCATGACGCGACACGGCGATCAGGTGGCGCAAGTCATCCCAGTCAAACATCGGGAAGATTATGCGCTTCTGCACGTGGAGTTTGCAAACTCGCTGCTGCCGCCGCGAGCCGTCTCCCGCTAGCGTCTGTCCGGACTGCAGAGGAGGATGTCATGCACGAGAAGAGTAATGTCGAGACGATGATCGCGGGGCTCAGCGTCGGCGTGACGCGCAGCGCTCAGGACAACGGCATGGCGAAGCTGACGCCGCTGCACCGCGAGGTGGTGACGGGCATGCCGGGCCTCGCCGAGCAGGAGGTGCGGGTGCTTTTCGCGACGCTGCTTCCGGGCGACGTAACCCCCTACCATTCGCACCGCTTCCCGGTGACGGTCTACGTCACCGAAGGCACCTTCACGCTGGCGCTGGACGGCCGCGACCCGGTGGCGATCGCGGCCGGCGAGGCCTTTGTCGAGCCGGCCGGCGTCAACATGACCGGCTCCAACGCGGGCACCGTGCCGGCCCGAATGGCGCTGTTCTACGTCTGCGAGCCGGGAGCACCCTTCGCCGACGCGGTGACGGCGTAGACAGCGTCGACGCCAACGGACGTCCTCCACGCCAATCCGATCACGCCGGAGGCTGCGCCTCCCATGGCTTTTGCCACTCCCCCGCGACACGCAGGTCTGTGCCGGCATCGTCTTCGATCACCTTGCACACCGTCATTTCGCCAGCGCCCATTCCGTACCGCCGGCCTGCCTCGCGGAAACGCTCGTGGGTTGCCTCCGTCAAGGTGGCGTCCGTGCCTACGCTGTCCATCAACTCCTTGATCAGGCTCAGATCCTTCAGACACAAGGCAATCGGGAAACTAGGGTCATAGTGGCCCGCGAAGATCGACGGCACGTCGTGGGACAGGACGAAACTGTCGGCGGCGCCTCCTTTCATCAGGTTCCACCAGATCAATGGATCCAGACCCGCAAGCTTGGCGGTGACCATCGCCTCACCGATCGCGGCGGCGTGAATCTTCCAGAGTTGGTTGTTCACCAGCTTGGCGACGTAGCCATTGCCATAGGCGCCAGCCTTCCGCAGTTGTCCCATCGCCTCGATCACCGGCCGGACGCGCTCGATGACTGCCTCCGTTCCCCCGACGAACATGGGCATATCGCCGCGAATGGCGGCATCGACACTGCCGGTCACCGGCGCGTCGATCGCGTGTCCGCCGCGCGCCTCGAACTCGGATGCGAGTTCCCGCATCAGGAAGGGGGAGGAGGTCGTCATGTCGATCCAGACCTTGCCCGCGGGGTCGCCGCTTAGAAATCCCGAAGGCCCCCGCACGATCTGCTCGACTTCCTTCGGACCAAACACCATCGAGACGACCACGTCGGAGGCCGCGAGCACGCCGGCCGGCCCGTCCGCGGCTGCCGCTCCCTGCTCCGACAGCAGCGCCACAGCCTCGCGCCGGATGTCATAGACACTGAGGGCAAACCCCTTTCGCAGCAGGTTGGCTGCCGCGTTCTTCCCCATTGTCCCAAGCCCGATGAACCCCACGCGCATGCCGCACTCCTTCTGTGATCGCCGCCATGTTCGAGCCGGAGTCGTCTTCGTGTCCAGCAAAGTGTTATGAAGTCGCCCTTAAGCGGAGTTGAACCTGATGAACATCGACCTTCGGCTGCTGCGGTCGTTCGTTGTCATCTACGAGCAGCGCAGCCTTGCCAGGGCGGCCAAGCGGCTGCACTGCACGTCGGCTGCGCTGTCGATGCGTCTGAAACAGCTGGAAACCGAGGTCGGTGAACCGCTCTTCGACCGCCGCCCGGGAGGTGTCGAAGCGACTCCGCGCGGGTCCGATCTGTATGCTCGGGCGGTCGGCCTCCTTGCCGTGTATGACGAGCTGGTCTCCGCGACGCGTTCGCAACCGGCGCGGGAGCGGGTACGGCTAGGTCTCCCGGACGACTACGCAGCCGCCTGGCTCGGACGCATCCTGAAGGGTCTGAAGGAGGAGTTCGACCGGCTGGAAATCGAAATCGTTTGCGACCTCTCCTCACAACTTCTCGCCCGGCTGCATCGCAGGGAGATCGACCTGGCACTGGTGACCCTTGCCGCCCGCCCCACCATGACGCGTGGAGAGGCGCGGGTAGGTCTCCGCTGGATCGGCAGCGGCGGCAATCCGGTTGCCCTTGCGGCGTATCCAGAAGGCTGCCTCTTCCGCCAGGACATGATTCGCGCGCTCGATGCGGCCCAGCGACCGTGGCGGGTTGCTGTCCAGAGCGCGAACCGTTCGGGTATCATTGAGGCGGTGCGGACGGGTCTGTGCGCCACGGCAGTGGCAGCCGGAACCGCGCCTGAGGGGATCGAGGAGATCATCTCTTCCGATACCCTCCCCGCGCTGCCCGACATTCCCATTTACCTGCTGGGCATGCACGATCCACGGCCGGCCGTTGCTCGGGTCGAGGACGGGATCGTGCGGATGCTTCGGACTTTTTCGCAGAGACGGGACCTTCCCTTTGCCGGCGAGACCAATGAAACTCGAGCTCGTGTCGACGCTGGAGCGGGTTTCGAACGCCTAGCTTAGCCCCTGGCCACCGCCGCTCGGGTGATTGTCCCCAACTGGAAGGTGAATCGGGTCCGCGAGCAGAGTGCCTTGCGCCTGGTCCCGCCAGGCCCGGCGTGTCCGTCGGAAACGCGCCCGCGGCAGCAAACAACATCCCCTGAAACAATCGAAATAATCGCCTCCCCGGCCCGGCATTCCCCGGAAGCGGGAGCGGGCAAATCTCCGCGCCATCGCCGGCAGGCGGATCGCCGCGAACATGCGGCATCCGCGCCTCGCCGGCCAAACCAGGGAGATCTGTCATGCCCGGAATATTCGCTCTCACCGCGTCGCGCACCCACCGCCTCGCGCTGGCCTCGCTGGCCGGCGTCTGCCTGGCCGGCTTGACGCTCCCCGTCGAGGCCCGCGCGCCCGATGGCGTCAGCCCCGGAAAGAGTTGCCTGAACACCTACATCGCCTCGCACATGCAGAAGGCGAAAAAGCTCGACCGGGCAAGGCAGAAGGCGCGCGGCAACTGGGAATATCAGGCCTGGAGGACGTTCGGCGCGAAATACGACGACTGGAAGAAGGCGCAGCTTTCCCAGTACCACTGCTCGAAGAAGGGCAAGCATCACTTCTGCCTCGCCGAAGCCTATCCCTGCTCGCAGATCGAGGAAGTGACCGGCTGATCTGGCCTCAGCAGCCGGCCGATCGCCCCATCAGTTCCTTCAGCACCGCAGGCACGAGGCCGGGCAGGTCCTCGGCGATCAGGCCCGGCCCGAAGCGTCCTCCCGCCTCGGCATGGATCCACACCGCCGCGCAGGCCGCCGCGAACGGATCCATGCCCTGGGCGCAAAACCCGGCGATCAGCCCGGCCAGCACGTCGCCCGATCCCGCCGTCGCCAGCCACGGCGAGCCGTTGGAATTGATGACGGCGCGCCCGTTCGGGCTCGCAACGACCGTGTCCGGCCCCTTCAACACCACCACCGCATGAGCCCGCTCGGCCGCCATTCGCGCCTTCTCGACCTTGGACAGCGAGGCATTCCGCGCGATATCGCCGAACAGCCGCGAGAACTCGCCTTCGTGCGGCGTCAACACCAGGCTCCCCTTCGACGCGCCCGCCGAGATGAACAGCGAGGCCGGCGCGTCGGCGAAAGCGGTAAAGGCGTCGGCGTCGAGCACCAGCGTGAACGGTGCGGAAGCGCCGTCGAGCAGCGCCAGCGCCGTCTCCCTCAGCCTGCCCAAATCGCCGAAGCCCGGCCCGAGCACCGCCGCCCTCACCTTCCGCTCCGCGACGAAGCCGAGCGCGTCGGCCGTGCCCTCGACCCGGCACAGCATCACGGAGGTCAGGTGCGCGGCGTTGAGCTGCATCGCCGCGGGCGGCGACAGAACGGTGACGGCCCCGGCGCCCGCCCGCGCCGCGGCCAGCGCGGACAGCCGCGCCGCGCCGGTGGCGTTCGGCGGGCCGGAGAAGACGCCGACATGGCCCCGCGCATATTTATGTGCATCGATCGCCGGCACGGGCAGCGCCGCCGACCACAACGGTGGCTGGTTCTCATGCAGATCGCGCACACCGACGACCCAATCGGAAATCCCAATGTCTGCAACGACCACCTCGCCGCACAGGCTGCGCCCCGGCTCGAGCAGGTGCCCGGGCTTTCTGCGCACGAAGGTCACGGTCAGGTCAGCCTTCAGGCATGGCCCGTCGGCGCGTCCGGTCAGTCCCGAGAGACCAGACGGCAGGTCGACCGCCACCACCGGACTGCCCGCGTTTTCGATCGCGTCGAAGACGGGTCCGAACGCCGCGTCGAGCGGCCGCGCCAGGCCGGCGCCGTAAAGCGCATCGATGACCACCCCTGCCCGACCAGGGAGATAGCCGGCGAAGGGCTCGGCCGCGATGGGACAGTCCCGCGCAGCGCGCGCCGCGTCGCTGGCTGCCTTCGGCGAGCCATGTGCCCGGACATTCACCACGCAGCCGGCGTCCGCCAGCAGCCGCGCCACGACATAGCCGTCGCCGCCATTGTTGCCGGGGCCGCAGAGAACGTCGAAGCGCGCCGCGCCCGGGTAGCGGCGCAACACCTCGGCCGTCACCGCCGCGCCGGCATTCCGCATCAGCCGATAGCCGTCGAACGGGCCGGCCGCGATCGCTGCCGCGTCGGCGGCGGCCATTTCTTCGGGGGTCAGGATTTCATGCGGCATGGTGGCACGGAGATTCCTCGCCTAACTCAGGCTAGCGTGCTTGCGCCGGTTCTGGCAAACCGGCAATGTGCTTATGATTTGGGCGATTTGCCTTGCAAATGTGCAATCCGGAATTCGGCGGTCAGGAACCTTCCCGGCGCGGATGGACGGCAAGTGTGGCGCGCTCATACCAAACGGCGGCGCCCGCTCCCACGGGCGTCGTTTTTGACGAGTGGCATCGAGCTGGCCGGGTCTGGCATGCTTCGTGCTTAGAGTGGTCCGGGACGGGCCTTTTTGCCCGATTTCCCCATGCGGAGGCTATGTCCAGATGAAGAAGATCGAAGCGATCATCAAACCGTTCAAGCTCGACGAGGTGAAAGAGGCGCTGCAGGAAGTCGGCCTCCAGGGCATCACCGTGACCGAGGCGAAGGGTTTCGGTCGCCAGAAGGGCCACACCGAACTCTATCGCGGCGCCGAATACGTGGTCGATTTCCTGCCCAAGGTGAAGGTCGAGATCGTGCTCGGCGACGATGCGGTCGAAGCGGCCATTGACGCCATCCGAAAGGCGGCGCAAACGGGTCGCATCGGCGATGGAAAGATTTTCGTGTCGAACATCGAGGAAGTCATCCGCATCCGCACGGGCGAAACCGGCCTCGACGCCGTCTGATCGACACAACGTCGACGTAACAACAATTCGTCATCCACTAGGGAAAACGACACAATGACGACAGCCAAAGACATCATGAAGCAGATCAAGGACAACGACATCAAGTTCGTCGACCTCCGCTTCACCGACCCGAGAGGCAAGCTGCAGCACGTGACCATGGATGTCGCCGAGGTCGAAGAGGACATGTTCGCCGACGGCGTGATGTTCGACGGCTCGTCGATCGCCGGCTGGAAGGCCATCAACGAGTCCGACATGGTGCTCATGCCGGATCCGGACACCGTCCACATGGACCCCTTCTTCGCGCAGTCGACCATGGTCATCCTCTGCGACATCCTCGATCCGATCTCCGGCGAAGCCTACAACCGCGATCCGCGCGGCACGGCCAAGAAGGCCGAGGCCTACATGAAGTCGGAAGGCATCGGCGACACGATCTATGTCGGCCCCGAGGCCGAGTTCTTCGTCTTCGACGACGTCAAGTACAAGGCCGATCCCTACAACACCGGTTTCAAGCTGGATTCGACCGAACTGCCGTCCAACGACGACACCGACTACGAGACCGGCAATCTCGGCCACCGTCCGCGCGTCAAGGGCGGCTATTTCCCTGTTCCGCCGATCGACAGCCTCCAGGACATGCGCTCGGAGATGCTGACGGTGCTCGCCGAAATGGGCGTGCGCGTCGAGAAGCACCATCATGAGGTCGCGGCTGCCCAGCACGAGCTGGGCATCAAGTTTGACACGCTGGTGCGCAACGCCGACAAGATGCTGATCTACAAATATGTCGTGCACCAGGTCGCCAACGCCTACGGCAAGACGGCCACCTTCATGCCGAAGCCGGTGTTCGGCGACAACGGCTCGGGCATGCACGTCCACCAGTCGATCTGGAAGAACGGCAAGCCGACCTTCGCCGGCAACGAATATGCCGGCCTGTCGGAGACCTGCCTGTTCTACATCGGCGGCATCATCAAGCACGCCAAGGCGATCAACGCCTTCACCAACCCGCTGACCAACTCCTACAAGCGTCTGGTCCCCGGCTACGAGGCACCGGTGCTGCTCGCCTATTCGGCCCGCAACCGCTCCGCCTCCTGCCGCATCCCGTTCGGCTCGTCGCCGAAGTCGAAGCGCGTCGAGGTCCGCTTCCCCGATCCGGGCGCGAACCCCTATCTCGGCTTCGCCGCGATGCTGATGGCCGGCCTCGACGGCATCAAGAACAAGATCCATCCCGGCCAGCCGATGGACAAGGATCTCTACGACCTGCCGCCGAAGGAACTGAAGAAGATCCCGACCGTCTGCGGGTCGCTGCGCGAAGCGCTGCAGTCGCTCGATAAGGATCGCGGCTTCCTCAAGGCCGGCGGCGTCTTCGACGACGACCAGATCGATTCCTACATCGAGCTCAAGATGGCGGAAGTCATGCGCTTCGAGATGACCCCGCATCCGGTCGAGTTCGACATGTATTATTCGGTGTAAGCATCGCCTTCGCCGAGCCACATGGACCCCGGCGGCAACGCCGGGGTTTTCGTTTGCGCGGTCGGCTGCCTTGGCAGACGCCGGTCAGATCAGATCAGGACGTCGTGGTAGCCGAGGGCTTCCTCAAGCTCGGTTTCCTCGTAGCGGAAGTGCGATCACACGAAACGCTCGAGCTCCCCGAAGGTCTTTCTGAGGCGGTCGTACGTCTCCCGCCCTGGAGACGACAGGATGGCACTGGCGCCTTGTCCCAGGTCCTCGATCAAGGCGTGGATGACGAGGTGTTCCTCGGCAAGGCGGTCGACGACGCGGCGAAGCCCTGCGCTTCCCTCTCGCCGAAGATGCGGAAAGATGTCGGCGTCCTCGGCGGTGTGGTGGAACGAGAGCATTCGGCACTCGCGGCCGCACATCGCACCGAACCTGCGGTAGTTGCGCGCCATTTCGAGTTCCGGCATGGCCTCCACCAGGTCTGCCGCTTTGGCGTAGTCCGCCTCGATGGCGTCGATCATTGCCCGCACCCCATCGATCTCCTTCAGATGAAGGCGATGGATCATGGCGAGCCTTTGACCCATGGCCCGGTGAAGACGCGTCGCGCCTTCGATCTTCGGCGCTTTCGGCCGCGTCGCTTCATCGAGCAGATTGATGGTCACCATCGGGATCGGAGTATCCTGCAAGACCTGAGCGGGAGAACCGGGATGCTCAACTGCCCCTGCCGACCAGGTCGTCCGCCAGCGCGTTCAGATCCGCGACCCTGAGGAAATCCTCATGCGCGCGCAAAAGGTTCATGCGCAGATTGTTGCGGATGTAGTCATAGTCGTGCTCGACGATATCCTTGTGGATGGGAAGCGCGGCGTGGATCAGCTTCGCCATCGGCTCGGCCACCTTGCGCACCGGCCGCGGCGGGCCGGCTTGGGTCGCATCGAGACGCTCGCCCACGAGCGTGCGCGCTTCGTCCCAGAAATCGTCCGGTGCGCCGGCCGGCAGCGGATGGCGGGCGAACACCGACGCCGCTACCTCTTCGATCGCCGCTGGCAACCGGCGCTGGCGCAGTCCCGCGGCCGGCCGGATCGCTCCCTCCAGCATCTCGGCCAGCATCGCGGCGGCGGGCGGAAAGCTCTGCCAGCAAGACGCTGTCAGCTTTTCACGGAACTCCTCTTCCGAAAAAAGCTTCTGCCAGTAGACGCCCGCCCTCACCCGACAGAACTCGACGACGCATTTCTGTGCCAGGAACGCCGATCTCGAATCGAGGAAATCGGCGAGGTCCGCCGTGGTGGCAATCGGCGGATCCTTGCGGAAGACGGCGGATACGAGGTTGTCGAGGAAGCCCATTCGGCTCTTGTTCCTTGTTCGGACCGAGACTAGCGGTCGCAGCGCCTCGACGCCAGACACCCGCGCCTTGCCGGGGACGACCGATTCTAAAGTTGTATCCACATCCGCCTCCTACAAGTGTTACCAAATTCCGAACGTCGGGCGAGTCCGCATGGAGTGGACACGTCAGGGGTGTGCGGGACACATGACCCGCAGGGTGGAGAATGAGACGGCGGCTTCTCTCAATGCCGCACCAGAAGGAGGAGGGAATGCGAAATGGCAACGCCTGATCGCGTCAGTTACTGGACGAAGACCAGGAACCTCATGATCGTCATGATGGCTCTGTGGGTGTTCTTCGGATACGTCGTCCACATGTTCGTGGGCTCGCTCAACAACATCGTCATCCTCGGCTTCCCGTTCGGCTACTACATGGCCGCGCAGGGTTCGCTGATTGCCTTCGTGATCATGCTGTTCGTCTTCGCCAGGCGGCAGAATGCCATCGACGAAGAGCATGGCGTGGCCGAAGACTGATCGGAGGGGATCATGGCCAACACAACCGCAAGCGGAGGCGATTTCACCTCCAATCTCGGCCGCATCTACGGCATCTATACCGGCGGCTTCATTGCCTTCATCATCCTGATGGCGATCCTCAGCGCGATGGGCGTGCCCAACCGCATCATCGGCTACATGTTCGTGGGCTTCACGATCCTGATCTACGCCGTCATCGGCATTCTCTCCCGCACCATGCAGGTCGGCGAATACTATGTCGCCGGACGCCGCGTGCCTGCGATCTATAACGGCATGGCGACGGGCGCGGACTGGATGTCCGGCGCCTCCTTCGTCGGCATGGCCGGCACGCTCTACGCGCTCGGCTATGACGGCCTCGCCTTCGTGCTCGGCTGGACGGGCGGCTATGTGCTGGTCGCGGTGCTGGTGGCGCCGTTCCTGCGCAAGTTCGGCGCCTATACGGTTCCGGACTTCCTGTCGGCCCGCTACGGCGGCAATCTCGCCCGCTTCATCGGCGTGATCGTGCTGTTCTCGTGCTCGTTCACCTATGTCGTCGCGCAGATCTATGCGACCGGCATCATCTCGGCCCGCTTCCTCGGTCTCGACTTCAACGTCGCGGTCTACGTGGGTCTGGCCGGTATTCTCGTCTGCTCGATGCTCGGCGGCATGCGCGCCGTCACCTGGACGCAGGTCGCCCAGTACATCGTGCTCATCATCGCCTACCTGATCCCAGCGATCTGGATGTCGACGGTGAAGACCGGCATCCCGATCCCGCAGCTCATGCAAGGCCAGGCGCTGCAGGGCATCGCGGCGTTGGAACAGGCCCAGGGCATCGCCGTCGGCCATGCGACACCGTTCGCGCATGGCGGCTACAATGCGCTGAACTACTTCCTGCTTATCCTCTGCCTCATGGTCGGAACGGCGTCGCTGCCTCACGTCCTGATGCGCTACTTCACCACCCCGTCGGTGCGTGAGGCGCGTGTCTCGGTCGCCTGGTCGCTGCTGTTCATCTTCATCCTCTACTTCACGGCGCCGGCTTACGCTGCCTTCGCGAAGTGGACGATGCTCGACCTCGTTGCCTCCGGCCTCACCCCGGACAACATCGCCGAGAAGGCAGGCTGGATGTTCCGCTGGGCGGCGGCCGACAACGCGCTGGTGCAGATTTGCGGCAAAGCCGCAGTTGACGCGGCAGCCGTCGCGGCGGCGTGCGCCGAGCAGGGCGTGACCAATATCGCCTTCTCCAACATCAACCTTAACGCCGACATGATCGTGCTGGCGACCCCGGAAATGGCGGGCATGCCCTACGTCATCTCCGGTCTCGTCGCGGCCGGTGGTCTTGCCGCTGCTCTGTCCACCGCGGACGGCCTGCTGCTCGCCATCGCCAACGCGCTCAGCCACGACATCTACTACAAGATGATCGATCAGAACGCGCCGACGGCACGTCGTCTCGTCGTTTCCCGCATCCTTCTCGTGATCGTGGCGATCATGGCGGCCTACGTCGCGTCGACCAAGCCGGCGGACATCCTGGCGATGGTCTCCTGGGCCTTCTCGCTGGCCGCCGCGGGCCTCTTCCCGGCGCTGGTTCTCGGCGTCTGGTGGAAGCGCACCAACTCGGCGGGAGCGATTGCCGGCATGATCGCGGGCTTCGGCCTCTGCATGTATTACCTGCTCGGCACCCGCTACGGCGCCGTCGGGTTCTACGAAATGTGGAGCGGGCTCTCGACGGCTTCGGCCGAGGCGGTCCAGAAGTTCGCCGATCTGAAGGCGGCCTGGGAAGCTGCGGCTCCGGACGCCAAGGCGGCGGCCTGGACGGCGCTCGACAAGCATGCGCAGACGATCGCCAGCTGGTGGGGCGTGAAGAACCTCTCGGCGGCCGCCTTCGGCCTTCCGGTCGGCTTCGTGGTCATGATCGTCGTCAGCCTGCTGACGAAGGCTCCCTCGCAGCAGATGCAGGATTTCATCGAGGAAATCCGCGTGCCGCGCGGCAAGACCGTGATGGAAGAAAAGACCGCCTGATCCGGCAGTCTGCGACAAAACAGGGCGGGGTCCGGCGACGGACCCCGCTTTCTTTTCACGAACATCGCTGCGATAAGTGCGGCATCTCGGAAAGCGGCCCATGAGCGACTTCTGGACCTACTGGTATATCCACATACCGAACTTCATCTTGGCTGCGGTCGCCTACACGCTCATCGGGCGCTTCGTTCTAGGGCTTTTCGTTCCGGAGAATTGGGACAATTACATCTGGCGGTTCTTCCGGCTGATCACCGACCCCTTCGTGCGCCTCGTCCGGGCGATAACCCCAAGCGCGATCGCCGGGCCGGCCATCGTCGTGCTCGCCTATCTGTGGGTGATGGCAGTCCGCTTCGTTTTCCTCGCGACGATGATCAATCTCGGCCTCGCGCCGACCGTGGGAGCGTGACCATGGACCGCAACGTGCTCGTGCCGGTCATGGCACTGTCGATCCTCAACGGCATCTTTTCGCCCTTCATGCTGATCGTCTATCTGGCCAACTGGTTCTGGTATCCCGGCACGTTCCTGCCGGCGGCTCCCGAGATCATCGCGATGCTGAGCTCGATCATCTTCGCGACGCTGACCCTGATGGTGTCCGGCGTGCCGGCGGCGCTCTACGAACGCGCCAAAGGACCTGAGGGCGGCGCTGTCGCCGGCCTGATATGGATCGCCGCGGCCGCCATCCTGACGCTGCCGGCCATTCCCAACGCGCTGAAGGGGCTAGGCTTCTAAAGCAAGGCCGAGATTACGCGCGCCGCAGCCAGCATGTCCGCCTTGCGGAACGCGCGGCGGGCTTGCGCCTCCGCATCAGTGCCCCACTGCTCGATGTTCCAGTCCTCGTCGACATGGGCGGCATTCCACGCCGCGTCGGCCCCAAGGGCACCCGCGTCCACCGCCAGCGCCAGCAGCGCCGATCCGGTGAGCGTGGTCATCACGTGCATTGCCGCGAAGCGCAGCGGTTCGCCGCGCGAGGCGACATGGCGGCGCACCGCCTCGATGGATCCGGCCGGCTGCGCCACGTGCATCACGCCTTCGGCGAGAATGAACCGGGCCCCGATCTCCCGACGGGCCCAATCGAGCACCGGGTCCCATGCCGCCGCCTGCCGCTCGACGAGCGCCTGCGGAGAGTCGGCGCGATAGAGGAGAAGGTCGGTGCCCGCATATTTGACGATGTCTTCGGCCACCGCCTGCGGCTCTTTCGCGACGCCGTCGACAGCGGAATTGGCGATGCGCGTCACCGGCATCTTGACCGGATCGATCTCGCTCTCCTGGGCGGCGAACTCGTCCGCGACGAGACGTGCCACCTCTTCGGTCGGCAGGATCAGGAGTGCGCGCCCTGGGGTCCTGACCGGCTTGCCGTCCAGGAGGACAGCGTAGCCTCCCTCGCGCTCGCCGACCGAGACCTGGTCGTAGAAGCGTTTCGGCAAGGGCATTTTTGACTGGATCTGCGCCCGGCGAATGGGGTCCGGATCCGAGAGCAGACGCCCGGCTTCGAGATCTTCGAGAATATCGCGCATGGTTCGGTTTCCGTCAGCTTCCGGCCGCCGAGGGCCGCGGCCGGTTCACGATCACGAGTCCGGCCGCGATCATGCCAAGCGCCAGCAGCAGCCGGAGGGTCAAGGGCTCGCCGAGGACGAGCGCGCCCATCAGAACGCCGAATGCTGGCGTGAGAAAGGCAAAGCTCGAGAGGCCCGACGCGGGATAGTGCCGCACCAGCCAGAACCAGAGCAGATAGGTGAAGGCGGAAACGAAGACTGCCTGGAACAGCAGCGTCCCGGTCGCCAGCGCCGTCACCTCGCGAAAAGCCGGTCCGCTGACGGCCAGAAGCGGGACCGTGACCAGCGCCGAGACCGCAAGCTGGTAGAGCAGCACCTTCTCCGCTCCCGCCGTCGCCAGCCGGCTGGCCTTGATGACGATGATCGTCGCTGCCCACAGGATGCCGGCGCCGAGACACATCAGATCGCCGATCCAGCCATGCGGACCCGTCAGGCTCAGCTCGTCCGAGAAGATGATCGCGACGCCGGCGAAAGCGAGCACGAGACCTCCGACCTTGCCAAGATCCATCCGCTCGCCGAGCAGGAAATGCCCGCCCAGGAGCACCCAGAAGGGCATGGTGTTGGTCATCAGCGCGCTGCGGGCGACGCTCGTATAGTCCAACCCCTTGAAGATCAGCAGGAACTCGAGGCCGAACAGCGCGCCCGCCGCGATCCCCGCCCACAGCGTCCCGTCTCGCGCGAACAACGGAATGCCGCGTATGACGCACCATACCCAGACGAGCGCCGCGGCGATGGCAGAGCGCACGAGAGTCAGGAAGACCGGATCGAAACCGGTGTTTGCGATCTTGGCGGCGACGCCGTTGAGGCCCCACGAGAAGGTGAGGAAGACCATCAGGCCGACCGCAAGCCCGTCGAGCGCGGCGGGCCGCGCGGTGGTCGTCGCGGAGCGCACACTCACTCCGCGCTCGCCTCATCGAAGCCGAGCAGGTTCCAAGCCTGTACCATATGCGGGGGCAGCGGCGCGGTCACGTCGATCTGGCCACGGTCGGGGTGGGGGATGACGATGCGCCTTGCGTGGAGATGCAGGCGGTTCTGCAGGCCTCCCGGGAAGTCCCAATTGGTGTCCGCCTCGAAATATTTCGGGTCGCCGATGATCGGGCAGCCGATCGACGCCGCATGCACGCGCAGCTGGTGCGTGCGGCCGGTATAGGGCTCCATCTCCAGCCAGGTCAGCGCCTGCGCCGCCTGCTCGACGATGCGATAGTAGGACACCGCGTGGTCGGCGCCCTTCTCGCCATGCTTGGCGATGCGCATGCGGTCGCCGTCCGGCGTCGCCTCCTTCACCAGCCACGACGATATCTTGTCCTCGCGCTTCGGCGGCACGCCTTTCACCAGCGCCCAGTAGGTCTTCTTGGTTTCGCGGGCGCGGAACGCTTCCGCGAGCTTCATCGCGGCAAGCCGCGTGCGCGCCACGACCAGCACGCCCGACGTATCGCGGTCGAGCCGATGGACGAGACGCGGCTTCTCGCCCTTCTTGTTGCGCCAGGCCTCCAGCATGTCGTCGACATGCCGCGACACACCCGATCCGCCCTGCACCGCCAGCCCCGCCGGCTTGTTGAAGACGAACACCTTGTCGTCCTCGTAGAGCAGCATCTTGGCAAGAACGTCGCCGTCGTCCTGCCCGCGGATGGTCTTGGCGGTCAGAGGCGCGCCGTCCTTGCGGTCGATGTCGAGCGGCGGCACCCGCACCAGTTGGCCGGGCTCGACGCGCGTGTCGGCCTTGACGCGGCCGCCGTCGACGCGGATCTGGCCGGAGCGCAAGAGCTTTTGCAGATGGCCGAAGCCGAGACCCGGATAATGCGACTTGAACCAGCGATCGAGCCGCATGCCCGCTTCGCCGGCTTCCACCGCGATCTGTTCGACGCCTGCCATTGATCCGAATTCCGTTAAGCCCGGCGCAATAGCATCAGGCGAGGCTTCTTGCGAGCCACAATCCGGCAAAGATGGCCGTCAGCGTGCCGACCAGGGTCGCGCCGACATAAAGTGCAGCCAATTGATGCGCGCCGCGCTCCCACAGCACGGCTGCGTCGAGCGAAAAGGCGGAGAAGGTGGTGAAGCCCCCCAGGATGCCGGTCGCCAGGAACAGCCGCATCTCCTGGCTTGCGCCGAACTTCCGCGCGATCAGTTCGATCATCACGCCCATGGCGAAACAACCGGCCAGGTTGACGAAGATCGTGCCCCACGGAAAAGCCGGGCCGAACCAGCGCAGCGATGCCATGTTGACGAGGTGCCGGAACGACGACCCGATGGCGCCGCCCGCGGCGACGAGGAGGAAATGTTTCATGGAAGTGTTTTTGCGGTGGCGCGCGGGGCGCGTCAATCGGCGCTGATGGTGTTGACAGCTCTGCATCGCTCCATTCACTGCCGGCCCGGCGGTCCATCGGACCTTGAGCAGTCTCTCATACGGAACGCTTCTGCGCACCTCGCGTCATGAAAACTTGCGTCATGCGGGACAATACTCGGCGCAACTCTGCCCCGGCCTGATATCTCGATGACCTGAAGAATAGATATGACAGACCCTTGCATTTACCTTGCGAGAGGTTTCGCCTAAGCTTCCTGCAATCGGGAGCTGCATCATGTCCGCGCTCAAAGCGTTCCTCGCCATTCCCGCAATCCTTGCCCTGGTCCTTTTCATGGGCCTGGCATGGCTCGGCGGAGGGCTGCATCGGGAGGTTCTGGCGGCTGTGCCAACGCTGGCGTCCAAGGTGGCCTCGCTCGACGTTGCGGCGACCAAGGCAAGAACCAAGGCGCAGGCGGATTGCCCCGAAAGCGTCGAGCCGTCCTCCATTTGTCGCGCGAGCCGCGAACAGAGCGCCACGGCGGCGGCGGCCCTCGCCGCCGCGCGAAGCGAGGCTTTGGGCCTAAAGGTCGCACTCGCCTCGCGGATGACTGTCCTTGCCGTGATGGTTGCCGTCCAGCTCGCCATTGTCGTCTCCGTCGCGCTTGGCGTGGCGATCTATGTCGCCGGAAGACCCAACCCGAAGGCGCCATTCTATCGCCTGCGTCGTTCCGGCTTGGCGGTGATCGGTATCGTGACGGTCGTCGCCTGCCTTGCGGCACTTGCCGGCTTCGACACCTGGCCGTATCCCGCGACCGCTGCTGTGGTCGAGCGGATCGCACAGGAAGGCCTGTCCGGAACCGGGTTTTCCGGTCTGTCTACGCTGGCCTCGGTCGGCTTCTCGCTCTTCCTCGCCGCGCTCGCTGCCGTGACCCTTGCCGCAGCCTTGCTCGCAGCGACCGCCGTTCCGGACACGAAGCTGGCCGCGCCGATCGAGGACGATCTCGAGAAAGCGACGCTTGCGCGGCGCCGGGCCCTGCTCACCGGCCTGCTCGCCCTCGCATCGGCCTGTTTCCTGGTCACGATGGATCTGGCGAAGCGTATCGGCGAACTGCCCGCGCTCATGTTGCCTGCGGGCGACACGACGAAAGCGGCGCGCGAGATGCTTGCCGCACTCGCCGATTCGACCGCTTTGTTCTGGGGGATCGGCCTGTCCCTCCTGCTCGCTGCGATTTTCGTGCCGCCGGCGGCCTATCTCCTCGACCGCGAAGCGGAGAAGGACGGGCCGCCCGGGACGTCGACAAAGACCGTCTTCGACATCCTCGGCGACAGTCTGGTGAAAAAGATCCTGACTTTGCTTCTGGTGGTCGCGCCGGCCGTCTTCCCGCTCTTCGCCAAGATCGCCGGCTGATTGCTAGACCGTTTCATGGTTAGATGGAAACGGTCTAGGCCTTCCGATCGGTTCTCAGCTTCGCCCAGAACTCCAGCCGTTTGCGTATGTCCCGCTCGAAGCCGCGCTCGGGCGGGTCGTAGAACGTCTGCCGGCCCATCTTTTCCGGGAAATAGTCCTGGCCCGAGAACGCGTCCGGCTCGTCGTGGTCATAGCGGTAGCCGGCACCGTAGTCCTCCTCCTTCATCAGCTTGGTCGGCGCGTTGAGGATGTGCTTCGGCGGCAGCAGCGAGCCGTATTGCTTCGCCGCCGCGGTCGCGGCCTTGAAGGCGGTGTAGACCGCGTTCGATTTCGGCGCGGTGGCGAGGTAGACGCAGGCTTGCGCGAAGGCGAGTTCGCCCTCGGGCGAACCGAGATAGTCGTAGGCGTCCTTGGCGGCGATGGCGATTGTCAACGCCTGCGGGTCGGCCAGCCCGATATCCTCCACCGCCATGCGTACCAGCCGCCGGCCGAGGTAGAGCGGATCTTCGCCGGCATCGAACATCCGGGCGAGGTAGTAGAGCGCCGCGTCCGGATCGGATCCGCGCACCGATTTATGCAGCGCCGAGATCAGATTGTAGTGGCCGTCCTGGCCCTTGTCGTAGATCGGCGCGCGCCGCTGGACGATGCGTTGCAGCCTCGTCTGGTCGAAGGTCTCGCCCGGCTTCGCCGCCCGCCAGACCTCTTCCGCCAGCGTCAGCGCCGCACGGCCGTCGCCGTCGCTCATCCTCACCAGCATCTTTCGCGCATCGGGGTCTAGCGGCAGCGCCCTGCCCTGCTCGGCCTCCGCCTTGGCGAGCAGCGCGCCGATGCTTTCCTCCGAATGCGACTGGAAGGTCAGGACGCGGGCCCGGGAGAGCAGCGCCGCGTTGAGCTCGAACGAAGGATTCTCCGTCGTGGCACCCACCAGCACCACGGTGCCGTCCTCCATCACCGGCAGGAACGAATCCTGCTGCGCGCGGTTGAAGCGGTGGATCTCGTCGACGAAGAGCAGCGTCTGCCGCCCGTTCGCGCGCCTCAGCCGGGCCGCGTCGAACACCTTCTTCAGGTCGGCGACGCCTGAAAACACCGCCGAGATCTGCTCGAAGGCGAGGTTCGTCTCGCCGGCCAGCAGGCGCGCCACAGTCGTCTTGCCGGTGCCGGGCGGGCCCCAGAAGATCATCGAGCCGAGCGTGCCGGAGCGGATCATCCGCGTCAGCACTCCATCCTCGCCGGTCAGGTGTTCCTGGCCGACGACCTCGTCGAGATGCTTGGGCCGCAGCCGGTCGGCCAGCGGCCGTCCGGGCTCGGGGGGCTTCGAAGACGGATCGTCGAACAGGTCTGCCATCAGTAGCGCAGCACCTGCGTCATCAGCCGCCCGTCGCGCTCCACGGTGAATCGCCAGAGCCGCGTCTGCTGGGCTGCGGCCACCCGCATCTGCTCGACCGTATCGATCTGGCGCCCGTTGATGGCCCGCACGATGTCGCGCGGCTGCAGGCCGACGCGCGCCGCGGTCGAGTTTCGCGCCGTCTCGACGATGACCACGCCGCGCAGATTGGTCGGAAGGCCGAGCCGGTCGGCACTGCGCGGCGAGAGATCCGCCACCTTGGCGCCGCCGAACGGGCTATTGCCCTCGATAGTAATCTCGCGGCTGGACTTGCCTTCCGGAGTACGTTCGAGCCTCACCTTGACCTCGCGCTCCTTGCCCTGGCGCAGGATTGTCAACGCGACTTCCGCGTCGATGTTCTGTGTCGCAAGGCGGTAGCCCAGCGCGTCGACATGCTCGATCGCCGAGCCGTTCATCGCCAGCACCACGTCGCCGGGCCGCAGACCGGCACGCGACGCCGGGCTGTCGTCGTCCACCGACGAGATCAGCGCGCCCGACGGCTTCGGCAGGCCGAGTGCCTCGGCCACCTGCGGCGTCACCGCCTCGAAGCCGGCGCCGACATAGGGCCGCTCGAACACGTCGCTGCCGTTCTCGGCCGCCGTGACGACCGCTCGCACCATGTTCGACGGGATGGCGAAACCGATGCCGTTCGACCCGCCGCCGCGCGAATAGATCGCCGTGTTGATGCCGATCAGCCGTCCCGCCATATCGATGAGCGCGCCGCCGGAATTGCCGGGATTGATCGCAGCATCGGTCTGGATGAAGAAGCCGAAATCCGAAATGCCGACCCGGTTGCGCGCCAGCGCCGAGACGATGCCGCTGGTCGTCGTCTGCCCGACGCCGAACGGATTGCCCATCGCCAGCACCAGGTCGCCGACCTCCAGCGCGTCGCTGTCGCCGATCGGGATCGTCGGGAACGGCTTGTCCGCTTCGATCCTCAACACGGCGAGGTCGACCCGCTCGTCCTTCAGGATCACCGTGCTCTCGAATTCGCGCCCGTCGGACAGCGCCACCTTCACCTCGTCGGCGTCGCGGATGACATGGTAGTTGGTGACCACGATGCCCGACTTGTCGACGATCACGCCCGAGCCGAGCGATGACTGTTCGCGCGGCGGCATCGCGCCTCCTCCGCCGAAGAACCGCTCGAAGAAAGGATCGCCCATGAAGGGCGAGTTCTGCTGCACCATCTGCGACGCATAGACGTTCACGACGGCCGGCGCCGTCTGCTTCACCAGCGGCGCGAAGGAAAGCTGGATTTCCTCACGCCCGAACGGCACGCGTTTGTCGACCGTGCCGCTCTGCGCGTTCTCGGTGCCCCGCAGCAGATTGCCGAAAAGGTCGCGGATCGAGCCGTTGTCCTGCGCGAACGAGGGCCCGGCGCCGAGCGACAGGCCGAGTGCCGCGGCCATGAACAGATGCCGTCTCTTCAATGCGAATCTCCCCTCGCGGTGCTGTCTCGAACCCGGCGCCATTGTCACCGCGATTGTGCAAATTGAAAGGCTGCCGCGCCATGCAATACGGTGGTGGCGATCATATTCGCCGGTCTGGCTTCCCCGCCTTCGCCTCGATCAGCCTTGCGATAGCGTCGTGGCCCATGCGCCGCGCGTGCTCCAGCGGCGTGGCTCCGTCCCGATCGGCAATTGTGGCATCCGCGCCCGCATCCACGAGGATGCCGACGATCTCCTGATAGACCGGACCGCCGTCGCCAAGGATCACCGCTTCCAGCAGCGCCGTCCAGCCGAGATCGTTGACGTGGTCGATGTCCAGACCCGCGACGATCAGGATGCGGACGGTCTCGGGATGTCCGTGGTGCGCGGCCGGAATCAGGGCATTCCCACCATAGCGATTGGTGTCGTCGAGCTTCGCCCTCCCCGTCGCCAGGATTAGCCGCAATATCTCGTTGCGACCCTCCGCCCCGGCATAGAGGAAGGGCGTGTCGCGAATATTGTCCTTGGCGTTCACGTCCGCGCCGGCATCGATCAGCAGCCTCGCGATTTCGACACGGTTCGCGCGGGTCGCCAGCAGCAGCGGCGTCCGCTATCCCGCTCTCCGCCCGCGCTGCGCCAGCCACAGTGTGGCCGGCGGCAGCGGCCGTCAATGCGGCAACGGCCTGGCGGCGCGTCAGGGGCATGGGTTGCCGGTCCGCTGGTGGATCGCGTCCACCGCCTCCTGCATCTCCTCCGTCCAGGTCACTCCCGCCGACGACAATGCCATGTCGAGCTGGGCAATCGACGTCGCGCCGATGATGTTGGACGTGACGAAGGGCCGGCTGGTCACGAACGCATTGGCAAACAGCGCCGGCTCCATCCCGAAGGAGCGGGCAAGTTCGTTGTACTTGAGCTGCACCTCGGCCGCGTTCGGGGTCTCGTAGCGCTGGCCGCGATTGAACAGTCGGGAGCGCGAGCCGGGCGGACGAGCGCCGTGGTCGTATTTTCCTGTGAGATAGCCCTGCGCCAGCGGCGAATAGGCGAGGAAACCGACCTCCTCGCGGTCGCAGACCTCCGCGAGGTTCACCTCAAAAGTCCGGTTGACGAGATTGTACGCGTTCTGCAGCGACGCCGGCCGCGGGCCGGTGCCCTTTTCGCTCTCGAACACGTAGCGCATTACGCCCCACGAGCTCTCGTTGGACAGGCCGAAATGGCGGATCCGGCCGGATTGCACCAGTTCGCCGAGCACGGCGATCGTCTCGGCGATAGGGGTCTCGTCCGCGTCGCGCGGCGCCGGCCAGTTGCCCACCCGCGTCGGGTTGGCGCCCCACGGCACTTTGCGCTCGGGGAAATGGATCTGGTAAAGGTCGATATGGTCGGTCTGCAGTTTCCTGAGCGAGCCCTCGACCGCATGCAGGATGTCGGCGCGGACGAGCTTCGACGGCCTGCCGTCGCGGAACCACTCCATCGGCGTACGCCCGACCACCTTGCTCGCCACGACCACCTTGTCGCGGTTGCCCCGCGCCTTCATCCAGTTCCCGATATAGGTCTCGGTCCTGCCTTGCGTCTCGGCCTTTGGCGGGATGGGATAGAGTTCCGCCGTGTCGAGGAAATTGACGCCACGCTCGAAGGCAAAGTCCAACTGCGCATGAGCGTCGGCTTCGGTATTCTGCTCGCCCCAGGTCATGGTTCCGAGACAGATTTTCGAGACGACGAGATCGGTGCGGCCGATACGGCGCATATCCATGAGGGAACTCCGGTTGATGGCGGGCGCACCGCGAAACGATGGCAGGACGCTTATAGCCAAAGCGTCCGTCGCGTCCAAGAACAAGCGCGGCGATTGACAGGACGGACCGTTCGGGTGTCCGCTCCGCCAAAACGGGAGCGAGACCCGCATGACGATTATCGCGACTGACCCCGCCGATCCGTACAACGGACTGCGCAAGGCCGAGGCGACCTTGCCGGCCGCAGCGTACTACGATCCCCACCGGTTCCGCGCCGAAATGGATACGATCTGGGGCCGCAACTGGATCCATGTCTGCCGATCGAGCGACCTCGACGGCCCGCGCTCCTTCCGCACCGTGCGTATCGGCACGCAGGAGATCGTACTTCTGCGCGACGAGACCGGCCTGCTGCGCGCCTTCCACAACACCTGCCGGCACCGCGGATCCGCCCTGTGCACCGAAAGCGCGGGTCGCCTAAAGGGACGGCTGCTCGTCTGTCCCTATCATTCCTGGTCCTATGCCACGGACGGGCGGCTGATCGGCGTGCCGTCCAAAACTCTCCCGGCCGGCTTCGACAAGGCCGAGTACGGGCTCTACGCGGTCGCCGCCGAGGAATGGCGCGGCTTCGTCTTCGTCAATCTCGACGAGCGCCCGGCGACGTCGGTCGCGGAAACTTTCGACATCGCCTCGGTCAGCCTCGCCAACTGGCCGCTGGAAGGGCTCGCCGTCGGCCACCGCTACGTCAAACGCATGCTGTGCAACTGGAAGATCTTCTGGGAGAATTTCAACGAGTGCCTGCATTGCCCCAACGTGCATCCCGAACTGTCCAGCCTCGTGCCGATCTACGGCCGCGGCCTGATGGCACGCCACGACGACCCCGAATGGCACAAACACGCCGACGACAGCTCCCCGGAATACTCCGGCGGGTTGCGGCACGGCGCCGAAAGCTGGTCGATCGACGGCAAGAGTCACGGGCCGGCCTTCTCCAACCTGACCGAGGCCGAGCGCGACGCGGGCCAGAGCTACGCCACGCACCTGCCGTCGATGTTCGTCGTCGGCCATCTCGACTACGTTCGCAGCGTCCGGCTGATGCCGCTCGGACCGGAGGAGACGGAACTGACGGCCGATTGGCTCTTCCCGGCAGAGCCTCTCGCCAGAGGAGAGATCGACGTCGACCAGGTCGTCGCCTTCGGACGCCTCGTCCTCGACCAGGATGCGGCGATCTGCGAGATCAACCAGCGCGGCCTGCGCTCGCGACGTCACCGCGAGGGCGTCCTGATGCCCGAGGAATACGACGTCCACCGTTTCCAGCAATGGGTGCGCAACGAAATGCGGGGCTCCGGCTTTCCAGAAGGATGATCGCTGCGGGCTTTTGCTGCGCTGCGATAGCGTGTTAGGGAAAGCGCATGCTCTACCTCGAATTGCTGCTGGTCTTCGTTCTCACGCTGTTGAACGGGTTGCTGGCTATGTCCGAACTGGCGGTGGTGTCCTCCCGCCCCGCCCGGCTCAAGGGAATGGCCGACCGCGGCGTCGGCGGCGCGAAGCGCGCGCTGGCGCTCGCCGCCGATCCCGGCAAATTCCTGTCCTCGGTCCAGATCGGCATCACACTGGTCGGCATCCTGTCCGGTGCCATTTCGGGCGCGACGCTGGGTGATCGGCTCAGCGAATGGCTCATCGGTCAGGGCATGCCGGCGCGCTGGGCCTATGTGGCCGGCGTCGGTCTGGTGGTCACCGGCATCACCTACATGTCGCTGATCATCGGCGAACTCGTGCCCAAGCAGCTTGCCCTCAAGAACCCCGAGCGCATCGCCTGCATGGTTGCGCCACTAATGTGGATGATCGCGAGGGTCGCCGCCCCGCTTGTCTGGGTGCTCGACAAGTCCGGCAAGCTCATCCTCATGCTGCTCGGCCAGAATGCGGAGAGCGACCAGCGCGTCACTGACGAGGAGATACGCACAATCGTCGCCGAAGCCGAGCACGCCGGCGTGCTTGAGCCCGGCGAGCGCGAGATGATTGCGGGCGTCATGCGGCTTGGCGACCGGCCGGTGCGGCAGGTGATGACGCCGCGCTTCGACGTCGACTTGATCGATCTGTCCGACAACCCGACCCAAATCATCGCCCAGGTGCGCGAGAGCCAGCATTCGCGATTTCCCGTGCATGAGGGCAATCCGGACGAAGTGATCGGCATCCTCTGGGTGAAGGACATTCTCGATGCCGGACATTCGCCGAAGACCGCGGAGTTGCGCGCCATGGTGCGGCAGGCTCCGATCGTTCCCGAGACGATGGACGCGCTCGACGTGGTCGAGATCCTGAAGAAGTCTACCGTCCACATGGGTCTTATCCATGACGAATACGGCCACTTCCAGGGCGTCGTCACCTCCTCCGACATCCTCGAGGCCATCGTTGGCAGTTTCGCCACCGAGGAGGGCGACCCGGAGCCGGCGATCGTCAAACGTGAGGACGGCTCGCTGCTCATCGCCGGCTGGATGCAGGCCGACGAGCTCGCCGAGGCGCTCGGCCTCGTTATCCCTGAAAACCGCACCTATGACACGGTCGCCGGCTTCCTGATCGAAGCCTTCGGCAACCTGCCCGCGGTCGGGGACCATATCCTGCTGCAGAACTGGCGCTTCGAGGTCGTCGACCTGGACGGCCGGCGTGTCGACAAAGTGCTCGCCTCGCGCCCGCTGGTCACCACGCGGGGAAAGAAGGCGGCGCGCACCTAACTCGCGTCGGGATCAGATCCCCGCGAACCAGTCGTAGCCGTTGTCCTCCCAGTAACCGCCTTTGCCCCCGCCAAAGCCTTCGAGGCTTTCGACGAGTTCGACCGTGTGGACATATTTCGCCATCTTGTAGCCGAGCTGGCGCTCCACGCGCAGGCGCAGCGGCGCCCCGTTCGCCACCGGCAGGGCCTCGCCGTTCAGGCCGTAGGCCAGGATCGTCTGCGGATGGCGCGCGTCGATCAGGTCGATCGATTCGTAATATTTGATGTCGCCGGAGAGACTCCGGTCGATCGTGTCGAAACACTGGAAGACGGCGAACCGCGCGGCTGCCTTCGGCTTCGCTTGGTCGAGCACATGGGCCAGCGGCACCCCCGTCCATTTGGCGATGCAGCTCCAGCCCTCGACGCAGTCTTGCCGGGTGATCTGCGTGCGCGCCGGCATCGCCTGGACCTCGGCCAGCGTCAGCGACAGCCGCTTGTCGACCAGTCCTTTCACCGTCAGGCGATAGTCGGCGAAGCCGCCCTCGGACATCGAGCGATAGAGCGCGTCCGCGGGCTGCGTCACCCCGTTCGGGCGTTGCGGCTGCCTGATCTCGTTCTCCGAAAACTCCTGCGCTAGCGCGTCGCTGGAGAGCAGCATGCGCTGGACGCGGTAGGTCAGGCTGTTCGCCTGTTCGAGAACCGACCGCACGGTGCTGCCGTTACGCGTCAGGCTGTCGAACGCATCGCAGCCCGACAGCGCCAGCGACGAACCGGCAGCGCTCGCAGCGGTCAGAAACCGGCGGCGGGATAGCTGGAAGGTCATGGCTCATTCCTCTCCTGAACGGGCGTGACGCGCACTGCCGGTGCGGTACCAGCCGGTGATGATCGAACGCATCTCGTTGAGCGGCCCCGCGGCGAGGATCATCAGCATGTGGACGACGAAGAAGCCGACCAGCAGCACCATGACGACGAAATGGATCGTCCGCGCCGTCTGGCGTCCGCCGAGTATCTCGGGGAGCCAGGGCATCGCCGCGTTCATGCCGGGCGACATGGCGAGCCCGGTCAGGATCATCAGCGGCAGCATGACGACGAGCACCGACGCGTAGGCGAGCTTCTGCAGGACGCTGTAGTCGCGGGTATGATGAAAGCGAAGCCGCGCATGGTCGGCGATGTCCCTCGGCAGATTGCGCACATCCTCCCGGCTGGGCACGATGTCGCGCCAGAAATGCCCGTTGGCGAGGCTGGCGGCGAGCCACACCATTAGCGTGCCCACCAGCAGCCAGGCGAAGAAGAAATGGATCACGCGGCCGGTGGCCAGGTCCGTGTAGGAAGGGATCGTCGCCCAGGCCGGAAAGCCCCGGCCTACCAGTTGGCCGCGGTCTTCGCTGACGCCGAAAAGCCCGGTCGTATCGAACCGGTATCCGAGGATCGTGGTGTAGCCCGCCGGGCCTTGCGGCGTGTTCTCGCCGCTCATCGAGAACACCGCATTGTCGAACGCGAAGCCCGACTGGTCGCCGAGATAGAGCGTCGGGTGCGCGTTGAAGATCTGCAGGCCGGTCAGCAGCAGGAAGAACAGGCTGATCGCCCAGAGCCAGTGCGTGATGCGCGTCCAGCCTGACTGGCGGTACACCAGGTCTCCGGCTGTCGGCGGATGATCTTCGCCTCGTTCAGGCATCGTGCTCCTCCACAGGCCCGGTTGATATCATGCCACAAGCTACGCGAACGCTCGCATCGGAGTTTCGGGCGATCCGACACGTCGCGTTAACCCTCGGAGAAATCACGATTTACGAGGCGTGACGTCGATGTTACCGTTCGCGCGGCTGCGACGTTTGAGGGGCATCGATGCGCGCGGTATTGACGATCATCGCCATCCTGGCGACCGGCGCGGCCCATGGCGCCTGTTTCGAGGACCTCGGCGAGACCGGTTGCACGGACGAAGAGACTTTTCCGCTGCGCGATCTGCGGCGGCTCTCCTGCGAGAATCTGTGGCTCGTCCGGAATACGATCTATGACGAGAATGGTCTGTGCTTTCGCACGGCCCGCGCCCAGGACTATTTCGACAATTCCGACTGCTACATCGACGATCCCGGCGCGATAAGCCTGAACACCTATGAACGCGGCAACGTCAACCGGATCGTCCAGGTCGAGAGCGAATTGGGCTGCCGCTGAGCCAACTGGGCGGCGACGCCCGGGCTTGCCCTTTTCTCCGGCGCGCCGCAGATGAACATCATGACCTCGCCACCTCGCCGTCCTCGCATCGAGTGGATCGATCTTGCCCGCGGTGTCGCGCTCGTCGCGATGGCGGTCTACCATTTCGCCTGGGATCTCGAATTTTTCGGCTACGCCGCGCCCGGCATGACCGCCGTCGGCGGCTGGAAGCTGTTCGCCCGCTGCATCGCGTCGAGCTTCCTGATCCTGGTCGGCGTCAGCCTGGTCCTCGCGCACGGTCGCGGCGTGAGGTGGAAGGGCTTCTGGCGCCGCCTCGCAATGATCGTCGCCGCCGCGCTCGCCATCACCGTCGCGACATTCTTCGCCACGCCGGATTTCTTCATCTTCTTCGGCATCTTGCACCAGATCGCCTTCGCCAGCGTCGCCGGGCTGCTTTTCCTGAGGCTGCCCGTCGTCGTCACACTGGTTGTCGCGGCCTTGGTGATCGCGCTGCCCAACGTCTTCTCGAGCACGATTTTCGACGGTCCCTGGGGCTGGTGGACGGGTCTTGCCGACACGCGGCCCCGCTCGAGCGATTTCGTGCCCGTCTTTCCCTGGTTCGGCGCGGTTCTGGCCGGCATTGCGCTGGCGAAGCTCGCTGCGGGGGCCGGCCTTGTCGAACGCCTTGCCGCTCTTCATCCGGGAAGATGGTCGCGGCCGCTGCGCTTCATCGGCCGCAACAGCCTCGCGTTCTACCTGGTCCATCAGCCCGTCCTGATCGCCTGCATCTGGCTGTTCTCGCAGCTGTTTCCGCCGGCGATCGATCAGGAGGCGCGCTTCCGCTCCGCCTGCGAACTGACCTGCGCGCAGGACCGCGACGAACACTTCTGCGTTGCCTATTGCGGCTGCATGATCGCCGGTCTGTCTGCCGAGAATCTGCTGGAAGAGGCATTTTCGCGCGCCCCATCGGAGGCGTTTCGTGGCAGACTTCGCGCCATGGCCGAGTTGTGCACAGCGCAAACGGAGGGCTCGGCCGGATCGGGAGGCACCCCATGAGCGACGTCAGCGATCGGCCCAACCGGTTTCCGTGGCCGCCGGTGATCTATGTCGCGGCAATCGCGATCGCCCTGATCCTCGGCTACTTGGTCCCCCTGCCCTGGCTGCCGTCGCCGGCGTCCGACCTGCTGTTCGCATTCGGCTGGCTGCTGGTCGCGGCTGCGATCGCCATCGACATCGGCGCGATGCGGACGATGTCCAAGCATCGCACCACGATCATGCCGCATCGCGGCTCGGCGCATCTGGTCACCGACGGGCCGTTTTCCTTTACCCGTAACCCGATCTATCTCGGCAATACGATGCTGACCTTCGGCGTCGGGCTGATCAGCGGCATCGCCTGGTTCCTGCCGATGGCACTGATTGCCGCCTTCGCAACGCAGAAGCTCGCGATCGAGCGCGAGGAGCGCCATCTCTACGCCCGCTTCGGCAAGCGCTTTCGCGACTACACGAAGCGCGTGCGGCGCTGGATCTGAACCTGTTGAAATCGCGATAGCAGGCCGCAATCAAGCCCTTCGCGACGTTTCCTCGCGTTGGCCTTTAACCGAGGTCGATGTCGAGGATGGCCATCGAGAAATTGTACGACTGGTCGCCGTCATCGTCGTCCTTGTAGACGACGCCGAGGAATTCGTCACCGAGATAGACCTCGCAGGAATCGTCCTTGCGCGGCCTTGCCTTCACCTGGAGTTCGGGATTGCGGAACGTCTTCTTGAAATAGGCGTCCAGCTTGCGGATCTCTTCAGGCTTCACGGCTCATCTCCTCGTCGCGGAACGCAGCAGTGCCGCGCAGTGGTCCGGGCTTCTGCCACGCCCGCAAAGCGGATGTAAAGCCTGCCGGGTCTATTTCAACCCGACCCCGCGTCAACCTCAGACGTCGGTGGTTTCGATATGCTCCATCGACTGCGATGGCAGCAACTGGTCCATCTGTCGCGAGGGCTGCTCGCAGCCGCTTTCGCCGACGACGCGCGCGGGCACGCCCGCGACCGTCTTGTTGTGCGGCACCGAATTGAGCACCACCGAGCCGGCCGCCACCTTGGTGCAATGTCCGATCTCGATATTGCCGAGGATCTTCGCCCCGGCGCCGATCAAAACGCCGTAGCGGATTTTCGGATGCCGGTCGCCGCCGGCCTTGCCGGTGCCGCCGAGCGTCACGCCGTGCAGCATCGACACATTGTCCTCGATCACCGCCGTCTCGCCGACGACGAGGCCGGTCGCGTGGTCGATGAAGATGCCCTTGCCCATCTTAGCGGCCGGGTTGATGTCGGTCTGGAAGACGGCCGAGGAACGGCTCTGCAGGTAGAGCGCGAAATCGCGCCGGCCCGCATTCCACAACCAATGCGCCAGCCGGTGCGTCTGGATGGCGTGAAAACCCTTGAAGTAGAGCACGGGCATGATGAACCGGTCGCAGGCGGGGTCGCGATCGTAATAGGCTTGGATGTCGGTGCGCACGATGTTCGACCAGTCGGGCTGGTCGGCGTGCATCGCCTCGAAGGTTTGCACGATCAGCGCGGCCGACATGTCCGGATGGTCGAGACGCAAGGCGATGCGGTGGATCACCGCTTCCTCCAGCGTCGGGTGGTTCAGGATCGTCGAATAGAGGAACGCCGCGAGCAGCGGATCGCGTTCGACCGCCGCCTTCGCCTCGTCACGCACGGCGGACCAGATCGGATCCACCGGCTGGAGATGCGTGCGTGCAACCTTGGTAGACATCTCGTTTCCCCTTGTCGGCGGCGGAGGCGCACCTTATGCGATCCTCTAGCGCGAAGGAATTCAATTTTCCTTAGCATGGATTCAATTGGATTTCCCGTATGCCCTTTCAAGCCCTTTCGGGCAGCGAATGTCTGGCGGCGACGATCGCGCAGAATGTCGCGCGCGTCGTCATCGACAATCCGCACCGCAGGAACGCGGTCGACCTCGCCGGATGGCGTGCCCTCGCAGCTCTCGTCCCTGAACTCGCTGCCCGGAACGAGGTTCGCGTGATCGTGCTGGCCGGCGCAGGCAGCGACTTCAGCGCCGGCGCCGACATTTCCGAGTTCGACACCGTGCGCAGGGACGCTGCGACCGCCCGGATCTACGAGGCCGCCAATTCCGCCGCCTTCGCCGCGATCCGGACCAGCGCCGTACCGGTAATCGCCGCGATCCGCGGCGTCTGTTTCGGCGGCGGTTTCGGCCTGGCCGCCGCCTGCGATCTCAGGATCGCGACGCACGACGCGCGCTTTGCCGTTCCGGCCGCGCGGCTTGGCCTCGCCTATCCGCAGGACGCGATGGTCGACATCGTCTCCGCCGCCGGCGCCCAGATGGCACGCTACCTGACCCTCACCGCCCAGCCGATCGGCGCGGCGCAGGCGCTCGCCGCCGGCTTCCTGCTGGAAACCGTCGCCGACCATCGTTTCGACGCCCGCGTCACCGAGATCGCCGCCTCGATCGCGGCCAGCGCGCCCATGTCGGTGAAGGCCTCGCGCCTGTCGATCATGGCCGTCGTGACGAAGGACCCGCTCGCCGCCCGCCTGGCGCAGGAGGCCGGCGACGCGACCTTCGACAGCGCCGACTACGCCGAAGGCCGCGCCGCGTTCAAGCAACGGCGAAAGCCGGATTTCCGGGGGAAATAGCCGCCTACAGCGGATGTTCCCGCAGGAAGTCGATGGCCCTTTTCTTGAAGGTCCGGTCGCCGACCGCCAGCATGTGGTCGCGCCCCTCGACGTCGAAGGCTTCCGCGTCCGGCATCAGGTCGGCGAGCAAGTGCGGCGATCCTGCGATGTCGTCCTTGGTGCCGACCGCCACCAGCGTCGGCTGTATGACACGCGCGACCTCGGCCGGTTCGAGCAGGATGCGCGACGTCTCGATGCAGGCGGCCAGCGCCAGCCGGTCGCTCCTGGTCTGGTCGGCGAAGGCGCGGAACATTTTTCCGCGCGGATGGGTGATCGTGGCCGCATCCTCGGCCCTGAGAGCGACGGCGATCGGGTCCCAGTCGCCGACGCCCTCGACCAGGCCGATGCCCAGGCCGCCGAGGATCAGCGTCGCGACCCGCTCCGGCTGTTCCAGGGCCATCACGGTCGCGACCCGCGCGCCCATCGAATAGCCCATCACATGGGCGCGCTCGATGCCGAGATGATCGAGAAGGGCGACAGCGTCGCCCGCCATCTTCGACGGCGTATAGTCGGCCGGATCGTAGCTCGCCGACGACTTGCCGTGGCCGCGATGGTCGAAGGCGGTGACGCGGTAGCCGGCGCGGCGCAGATCGTGCACCCAGCCGGGATTGGTCCAATTGACCGCGATGTTGGAAGCAAAGCCGTGGATCAGCAGGACCGGTTCGCCGCTCCCGTCCTCCGGCATTTGGTCGAGATAAGCGAGGCGAAAACCGTCATGCTCGAAGTAATGCATTGCACCGCCGTCTGTTGAGGGCCGACGCCTAGTTCGACCCCGCCACCGCGTCAATCACCGGATGCCGCAGTCGGTCGCCCGGCGCGATGCCGTTCATCTGCGCGGTGCCCTGCTTCAGCTCGAGGACGAAACGCACCGGCACCCCGGGCGAGATCGCGGCGCGCGAGAACGGCCGGCCGGGCAGAATGGCCCGCACGCGGCCGTCCTCGCCGATAAACAAAAGGTCGAGCGGCATCGGCGTGTTCTCCATCCAGAACGAGGCCTGCCGTGTCGTGCCGAGGTCGAACAGCATGCCGCGGTCGTCGGGCATGTCGTCGCGGAACATCAGTCCGCGCTCCTGCTCCGATGGCTCGTCCGCCACCTCGATCGAGAAGAATTTGTCGCCCGCCGCCGTTTGCGCGACGAGCTTCACCATCTGCACCGGCAGGCGCATCGCGCGTGAATCGGCGGCAGCGGGAGACAGGGCGCCCATCAACACCATCAGGGCCAGCGACAGCGCGGCAAACGCGGTGCGGACGTGACGACGCATCTTTCCCTGCCTTTCAGTGCGAAGCGGGCAAGGTTCCTTTGTCGGGATGAATTTCGGCGGCCATAAGGCCCTTTTCGCCGTGGCCGTAGCGAACCAGAACGACTTGGCCGGGCCGAAGCTCGGTCACGCCGAAGCGGCGCAGCGTCTCCATATGGATGAAGATGTCCTCGGTCCCCTCCCCGCGGGTCAGGAAGCCGAAACCCTTGGTGCGGTTGAACCATTTCACCAGCGCCCGCTCGAGGCCGCTTTCGGCGATCACGTGGACATGGGTGCGATCGCCGGGCTGCTCCAGCGGATGCACCGCCGTCGAGGAATCCATCGACAGGATACGGAAGGCCTGCATGCCGCGCTCGCCGCGCTTCACCAGGCAAACCACGCGCGCACCTTCCATCGCCGTCTGGAAACCGTCGCGGCGCAGGCAGGTGACGTGGATCAGCACGTCGCCCATGCCGGCCTCGTCGGGAAGAATGAAGCCATAGCCCTTGGCGACGTCGAACCATTTGATGGCGCCGGAGACCTCACGGAGATCTTCGCTTTCCCCCATCTCGACGGAGCCGCCCCAACCGGCCTTCTGGCCTTCCGAAGAGGTTTTTTCCCCCATTCGAACGCACCCTTCCTTCGAGCCAACGCAACTGATTCTTGCTGCAGGATAACATGTCACTTCTTCCTGTCAGCATGAACGGAGACTGTTTTCGCCACATTTCAACCAAATATTAACCACTCGCCTTACGCGAGGCTGGAATGCTGAATCGGCTTGCCGCGGCGCCCTGCCTGCCCCATATCGGCCTCGACCGCCGCCACACAGGACCCCTCCCGATGCGCTATCTCCACACCATGATCCGGATCTCGGACGTAGAGCAATCGCTCGACTTCTTCTGCAACAAGCTCGGCATGACCGAGGTGCGCCGCCACGAAAGCGAGCAGGGCCGCTTCACGCTGATTTTCCTGGCTGCCAGCGAAGACAAGCAGGCCGGCATCGACAGGAAGGCGCCGCTGGTCGAGCTCACCTACAACTGGGATCCGGAGGAATACACGGGCGGCCGCAATTTCGGCCACCTCGCCTACGAGGTCGACAATATCTACGAGACCTGCCAGTCGCTGATGGACAAGGGCGTGACGATCAACCGCCCGCCGCGCGACGGCAACATGGCCTTCATCAAGACGCCCGACGGCATCTCGATCGAACTGCTGCAGAAGGGTTCCGCTCTGGCCAAGGCCGAGCCCTGGGCGTCGATGCAGAACACCGGGAGCTGGTAAGCCGACTGGCGCTCCGGGCCGGTTCTCCGACGGCGAAACCGCGCGCGTTCTCCGGCAGAACGGCTTTGTGCGAACGCCGCACTTGCGCCCGCGCGTCGGCATGCTAACAGCGGGACCGTCACCAGCGGAGGGGTCCCCATGAAGGATGTGCTCGTCGAACTCGAACGCCGGCGCGAGATCGCCCGCCAGGGCGGCGGCAAGGCCCGCATCGAGGCGCAGCATGCCCGCGGCAAGCTGACGGCGCGCGAGCGGCTCGAGATCTTCCTCGACGAGGGCTCCTTCGAGGAGTTCGACATGTTCGTCGAGCACCGCTCCACCGATTTCGGCATGGAGAAGACCAAGGTCGCCGGCGACGGCGTCGTCACCGGCTGGGGCACGGTCAACGGCCGCACCGTGTTCGTCTTCGCCAAGGACTTCACCGTGTTCGGCGGCTCGCTCTCCGAGGCGCATGCCGAGAAGGTGACGAAGATCCAGGACATGGCGCTGAGGAACCGCGCCCCGATCATCGGCTTCTACGACGCCGGCGGCGCCCGCATCCAGGAAGGCGTGGCGGCGCTGGGCGGCTATGCCGAGATCTTTCAGCGCAACGTGCTTTCCTCCGGAGTCATCCCGCAGATCTCCGTCATCATGGGTCCCTGCGCCGGCGGCGACGTCTATTCGCCGGCGATGACCGACTTCATCTTCATGGTGCGCGACACGTCCTACATGTTCGTCACCGGCCCCGACGTGGTGAAGACCGTGACCAACGAGGTGGTGACGGCCGAGCAGCTCGGCGGCGCCTCGATCCACACGACGAAATCCTCGATCGCCGACGGCGCTTATGACAACGACGTCGAGGCGCTGCTACAGATGCGCCGGCTGATCGACTACTTGCCGCAGTCGAACACGTCGGAGATACCGGAAATCGAGAACCACCAGTCGGTGACCGATTCCGACATGTCGCTCGACCGGCTGGTGCCGGACAATGCCAACAAGCCCTACGACATCAAGGAACTGATCCTGAAGACCGCCGACGAGGGCGACTTCTTCGAAATCCAGGCCTCGTTCGCAAAAAACATCGTCACCGGCTTCGGCCGGGTCGACGGCCGCACCGTCGGCTTCGTTGCCAACCAGCCGATGGTGCTGGCCGGCGTGCTCGATTCCGACGCCAGCCGCAAGGCGGCGCGCTTCATCCGCTTCTGCGACTGCTTCAACATCCCGATCGTCACCTTCGTCGACGTTCCGGGCTTCCTCCCGGGCACGGCGCAGGAATATGGCGGCCTCATCAAGCACGGCGCCAAACTGCTCTTCGCCTATGCGGAAGCCACCGTGCCGAAGATCACCGTCATCACGCGAAAAGCCTATGGCGGCGCCTACGACGTCATGGCGTCGAAACACCTGCGCGGCGACATCAACTACGCCTGGCCCTCGGCTCAGATCGCGGTGATGGGCGCCAAGGGCGCGGTCGAGATCATCTACCGCAAGGACATCGGCGACGCCGGCAAGATCGCCGAGCACACGAAGCGCTATGAGGACCGCTTCCTGTCGCCCTTCGTCGCCGCCGAGCGCGGCTATGTCGACGAGGTGATCATGCCGCACTCGACCCGCCGCCGCATAACCCGCGGCCTCAAGATGCTGCGCAACAAGGACCTCCAGAACCCCTGGAAGAAGCACGACAACATTCCGTTGTGAGGCTGCGAGACTGATCCCGAAGTCGCGGTCAGTTGCCGGCGGCTGGTCACACAGCGGGCGTCGCCGCCGCGATCCTCCGCGCGAACTCCGCCGCGATGCGCTTCGCGCCTGCGGCACTGGGGTGGATCTCGTCGGTATGCCAGTCCGTATCCCGAACCACCTTGCGCAGATCTATATAGACGACCTTGGAATGGCGCGCGGCCAGGTCGCGCAGGCCGTCATTGAACAGGCCGACCATGTGCGCCACGATCACCCGGGCGAGCGGGCCGACCGTCACCGGGTCGAAACCCAGTTGCTCCAGCGGTCCGCCGAGTGACTCCTTGCCTTTCAGCGGGATCGCGTTGGCATATCCGTGGATGAAGGTGGTGACGTCGGCGGCTGCCGGAATTGCCCTCACGTCGTCGATCAGGGTCCGGTATTTCTTCAGGATCGACACAAGCTTGTCGCGGTAGTCTGCATTGACGTAGCTCGGCGCATTGTCCGGGTTCGTATCGCCAGGCTTGCGCGGCGTCACATATCTGGCGATCGAGTCGAGCACGTCGTTGCCGCCGCCGGAGAAAAAGAAGAAGCCGAACGTTCCCGCCTTCAGTTCCTGCACGTACTGCTTTTGCCGCAGCATGTTCTCCAGCGTGTCGCGCCATTTGGCGACGTTTTCGAGGTCGTGGGTCTCATCGAGGAAATCCATGGCATCCTTCGGTTTGAGGATCCACGGCAGGTCGAACCACGAATCCCCTTCGGCCAGGACCTTGGTCTTCACCCCCGCCGCCGCGACGGCGGTTTCGAGGCTCGTGCGCACGGCCTTGGGAAGCCGTGTGCGCGCCTTCATCATCGCCGCATGGCTGCGCGCCTTGTCCTTGCGGACGCGATCGGCTTTCGCCAGCAGATCGTTGACCGCGTCGCGGGACGGCGCCCTGCCCTCCACCCTCACATGCGCGCGGTCGAGCGCAACCACCGGCCGGAACGGCGTCCCGGCCCTCTCGTCGATCTTGAAATAGGTCCCGATCTCCCGGTCGGTCAGCCTGCCCGCCTTGGCGCGCCGGGAGAGTTCGGCGTAGGTGATCTGCTGGTCCTTGCCCGTCGCGCCCGGCATGTCCGCACCTCCTCCGCTCGTCCTTCCCGACCCGTCCGCACATCATCGCCGATTTCAGCCGCGAACGCTGTGACATTTCTCACCTAACGGCAGGTCTGTGAGCCCGGCCACAGACGCCGCCTCCGGTCCGTGCTCCGATCGGCCATCAGCACCGGGAGACTCCAATGCCCAATATCGTCCGCAACCAGATCCAGCAGCCGCAGCCCTTCGACCTCGTCGGCGATCCCGTCCGGATTTCCGGCATCGGCCAGGGCTTCGAGGCGACGCTGCAATGGCGCGTCCATGACGGCCACGACGAGCGCACCGGCTTCTTCAATGTCGGCGGCGGAACCGGCGAACACGGGCAGTTCCAGGTCGAAGCGGAGATCGGCGCCGCCGCCTTCCAGCTCGACCGTCTGTTTGTCGAAGTCTACGAGGAAAGCGCGGCCGACGGATCGGAGGTCAACAAGGTCATCGTGCCGGTGATCTACGGGCCGCGCATCGTCGCCAATTATGTCGGTTTCCGTCTGCACCGGGTGGTGGCGGGCGATACGCTGTCGAAGATCGCCCAGGAGAACTACGGCAATCCAAGCCTGTTCGGCCTGATCCAGCGGGCCAATCCGCACATCATCGCCAATCCGAACGAGATCTTCGTCGGCCAGGAGCTGAAAGTGCCGATCGGCGTCTGAGCGGTAGTCGCGTCAGCTCGATTTCGGCGTTGCCGGCGTCACCGACGCCAGCCGGTGGACGTTCGGCTCGGCGATTTTCCAGGCGAGCCCGACCGAGGCCAGAAGCCGTAGCGACAGATAGGTCACGTCCACCTCCCACCATCGGTGGCCATGGCGGGCCGAGCGTGGATCGGCATGGTGATTGTTGTGCCAGCCCTCGCCGTTGGTGACCAGCGCGACGAGGAAATTGTTGCGGCTCTCCTCCCCCGTCTCATAGGTCTGATAGCCGAACATGTGGGCGAGGGAATTGACCGACCAGGTCAGGTGCCAGACGAAGACGGTGCGCACGAACACGCCCCAGACCAGCACGCTGGCGCCGAACTGCAGTGCCTCGGCGCTTGTTCCTCCCGTGGCGAGCACGTAGCCGAAGCCGGCGGCGAAGAAGACCGCCCACGACGCGATAATCGTGCCGAGATAGACGGTCTGCTTCTCCATGCTGCGATAGTACGGATCGCGCAGGATGTCTTTGGCATAGCGCGGATAGATCTGGGTGCGCTCCATTTCCGGCGGCCGGACGAACAGCCATCCCATATGGGCCCACAGGAAGGTGACGATCGGGCTATGCGGATCGGGCTCCTCGTCGGAATGTTCGTGATGGCGCCGGTGCACCGCGACCCACCGCGCCGGCGTGTCCTGGAACGACAGGATCGCCAGCAGAACCAGCGCGCGCTCCACCCATTTCGGGCATTGATAGCCGCGATGGGTCAGCAGACGGTGATAGCCGAGATTGATGCCGAGCGTTCCGAACACATAGGCGCCGAACAGCGTCAGCACGACGCCCGTCCACGAGAACAGCCACGGGATCAAAGCCAGCAGCGCCACAGCGTGATAGAAGCCGATGCCGACGACATTGACCCAATCGATACGGCGCGGCTCCCGACCGACCGAAACCCTGAACTCCGCATCTTTCGGCAACTGATTCACGCCGCTCTCCTCCATCGCGGGGACGAATGCCACGCGCGAACACTAGGATAGGCGGCCGGCAAATTCCAGCGCATCAATGGTGCAATTGCCGGATTCGCGATCCCGTATTCCGTCGCGCCATGCATAGGACAGAATCCGGAGATGGCGGCAGGCATAGGCACGGCGCGAGACTGCGGATCGCGGCTTTGATGCTGCGCGGGGTCTCGAAGCCGATGCCGCGACGGATCGTTCGACTAGCCGATACGGGAGACTTTTGCGGCGCGCGCCTTGGCATCGTCGATCATCCGGTTGGCGATCTGCATGCGGATGATGGCGCGGTCGCGCAGGTCCTCCGACACACGGTCGGGGTGGTTGGCGAAGGCGAAGTCCCGGCGGATCCGGTCGAGGGCGTCCGGCGTCTCGCGCCCTGTCAGGCGCAGTTCCCGGGCGATGTCGAAGGGCTCGACCGATGGCGGCTCGATGATCTGCGAGAGGTCCGGCTCGATCGAGAAATGATCGGCCGCCGCGAAGAGATATTCGGCGGCCACCTCCGGATCGCTCACCGTCGCCATCCGGTCGGCCTCTCGCCGGCCGAGAATTTCGAACGGTATGTTCGGGCGCGGCGCCGCCTTCGGCTCCTCCGTGGCAGCGGTAGCCAGAACCTCGTCGAGCAGCGATGCGAAGTCCCTCGTCGTGAAACCAGCCAAGACACTCTCCTCGCCAACTCATGCGAGACGTCGAACCGGCGCGATCCTAGAACTCCGGCGTTAACAACAGCCGAGCGAAATCCGGCAAATCTTCTCGAATTGGATGCTCTCCTGGTCGATTCGGAGGAGCTGCATGGCAGCCATGCTTTTGTTGCACTGCAACAAAGCCGTAATCGAACTATTCTAAGAGCACCGGGAGGAACAGTTTGGAGCCGAATCGATGGCGTTCTTCACGGAATTGTTTTCGCGCCCGCGCCCCAGGGACGTGGTGCGCTATCAGGCCGCTCTGGCGGTCCTTAACGCAATGAGCAACGCCGACCGGGCCGACATCGGCATCAAGCCGGCGGATTTCCCGCGCATCGCCCGCGAAATGTCGACCCGCTGACCGCGCCCCGGGGCGGCGTCAGCCGCGGCCGAAGAAATCGCCCTTGCCCAGCGGCACGCCCTTGTGGCGCAGGATGTCGTAGGCGGTCACCACGTGGAAATAGAAGTTGCCCATCGCGAAACCCAGCAGATATTGCTGACCGGTGAGGGACAGTTCCATCTTGCCGGCCTTGATCGCGATCGGCCGATTCTCCGAACCGTCGATCTCGTCGGCGCGGAACGTCTGCAAATGCTCCCGCACCGTGGCGATCCGCGCCTGCAACTCGGCGAAGCTCTTTTCGCTATCCTCGATCTTGAGGATGTCCCTGCCGGCGAGGCGTGCGCAGGCACCCTTTGCGTGGTCTGTCGCGATCTGCACTTGCGCCGTGAGCGGCAGCATGCCGGGCGCCAGCCGCGCGGTCAGCAATTCGCCAGGGTCGATCCCCTCTCCCGCCGCGAATGCCTCGCCCCGCGACAGCACGTGCGACAGGTTCTTCAGCACGCCGGAAAAGACAGGCACCGACGCCTGGTACATCGAAATGGTCATGGAGTCTCCGCCTCTTGCGCCGGCGTCGCATGACGCGCGCCGGCGCAGCGATAGCCTCGCGTCCTGATTGGCGCAAGCGTCGCGAGGTCGTCGCAATCGGTGTTATCATTTCCACAAAAGGGATGGAGAGAACGATGCGATTCGCTGCCGCGATCTTGGCCATTGCCGCTTGCACCATGGGCGCAGATATCGCCTTCGCTCAGCAGGCGCCCTATCTCGACGACCGTTCGACCCCGCAGGCGCTGGTGAAATCGCTCTACAACGCGATCAACCGCAGGGAATATGCCCGCGCCTACGGCTATTTTACAAACCCGCCGGCTCCGACGCTGGACGCTTACGCTGAAGGCTATGCCGACACCGAGGGTGTGACGCTGATCGTCGGCACACCGGCAGAGGAAGGTGCCGCCGGCAGCACCTTCTTTTCACTGCCCGTCGCCATTTCTGCCTTCGGTGCCAACGAGCAGGTGTTCGCCGGCTGCTACACGCTCAGGCTCGCCAATCCGCAGATCCAGGGCGACCCCTACAAGCCGCTCTCCATCGAAAAAGGCTCGCTGTCGCCGGTGTCGGGACCGATCGAGACCGCCCTGCCCACCTCCTGTCCCGAGGGCCCGCCTTTGCCGGCGCAAAACGCCGCCCTCGAACGTGCGAAGGCCAAGTTTTCGGCCTCGCGCCTCGATTCCTGCCAGATCGAGGAAGGCAACGATCCGCAGGCCTGGGACATCAGCTATCACTACACATCCGACAGCGAAGACGAGCCGGCGCGGAAGGCAACCCTGATCCGCTTCTATTGCTCGCGCGGCGCCTACAACGAGGTTCACGTCTACTATCTCGCCGACGACATCGGCGAACTGCGCGAGCTGCATTTCGCCGCGCCCGAGCTCGATATCCACTACGAGGGGAACGATTCGGACGCGAAGGTCGAGAGTATCAACGTCATCGGCTTCAACACCGAAGATGCGCTGGTGAACTCGGAATTCGATCCGGCCACGAACACGATCGGCTCCTGGTCGAAGTGGCGCGGCATCGGCGACGCCTCGTCGATCGGCAAATGGATCTTCCGCAACGGCGATTTCGCCCTGGTGAAGTTTGAGGTCGACGCGTCCTACGACGGCGAGATCGAGCACCAGACGGTGGTCGACTACGACACCCCGCCCTGATCACTCGCCGAAGCCGGCACCACCGGCTTTCGGCGCCATCCGGATCAGCCGCGAATCCTCCACCGCCGCCTGACGGTGGACCACCGCCTTCTGGTAGTCCGAGTCTTTCACCATTTCCACGAAGGCTGCGGCCGACGGATATTCCGCGATGAAGCAGATGTCCCAGCGTTCCTCCGCCGGCCCGATCAGCATCAGCCGGAAATCGCCGCTCCAGGCGATCCGTCCTCCGACGCGCCGGAAGATCGGCCCGCTCTCGCGGCCGTAGGCGGCATAGGCTTCGCCGCCGCTCGCCTCTCTCCCGTCGGGATAGGCCGCGCGATCGCGCAGCCGCACCAGGTTCAGCATGTGGATCGGCCCGTCATCCGGCAGGCGCCGGAATTCGCCGAACCTCTCGCGCGTCGGATCGATATGGCCGCCCATGTCTCCTCCTAGACCGTTTCATGATTAGATGGAATCGCTCTGCCGGAGGGAATTCGGGTCAAGGTCGAGGTCTTCGGCGCGGTCGTGCTGGTGGCACGGCCAAATCCGGAGACCGATGGATTTGGCCCGAATTCACCCGGCCCGCCGGTCGCCGCCGCTGCGGCGCAGCGGAAAAGGACGACCGGCAACTTTGGATGGTCGGTTTTGCCGAAGGCAAACCGACGGGGTTTCCCGCTGGCGGGCGCCCGCGGCGTCAGGCGGACTGGGCCGTGCCACCAGCACGGCCTGCATCGCCTTCCTGGCGGATCGCCTCGCCATCGAGAAACAGAGCCGTTTCCATATAACCATGAAACGGTCTATCTCGACAGCATCCAGTTCAGGATGTCGCGCCAGTCCGTCATCCGGATCGGCGTACCGTGGGTTCCCGTTTCGAATCGAACGAAGCGAACGGGATAGCCACCACTTTTCAGCCTCCTGTACATCGCCTCCTGGGTCTCCACCGGAAAGACCGTGTCCTTGCTGCCCTGCCCGAGATAGAGCGGCACCTTGCGCTTGTAGGCGGCACTTCCGGCAAAATCGTCTGACGGAAAAGAACCGAGCAAAAGCAGGCCCGCAAGCTTTTTCGACATGGACGGATCGTCCGCCAGCCCCCAGCAGATCGCTCCGCCCATCGAGCCGCAGGCGGCGAAGATCGGCGCGCCCGGCGAACGCGACGCATAATGGTCGAGAAGTGCGGCGATTTCCGCCACGCCCTTCGGCCCGAACTCGGTGAAATCCGGCGACAGATAGAGCCCGCCATTCTCCCACATCAGGTTCTTGATGCGGTTGAAATTGCCGCCGAAGGTGAAGTCGTCGACGCCCTGCCTCCGGCTGCCGCCCTTGCCATGCAGATAGACCACGATCGCCGACGCGCCGTCCGGTTTGCCGACGGCGAAATGGCGGATCTCTCCTGAGCCCGTTTTCAGCGACAGATCCTTCTGGGCGCTGCGTACTGCCAGGCGCACATACTCGCCCTTCACCCGCCGCTCCGGCACCTCGTCGCGCTGGTTGATGTCGCGCAGTTCCCGATAATCCACCACCAGCCGCGCACCGCGGTCCTCCTCGGCGAGCAGGCCGGGATAGGCAAAAAGCTCGTCCTTGAAAGGCTTCAGCGTCAGCGCTGCCGCCTCCGACAAAGCGGCAAAGAGGAAAGACACGGCCAGGGCCGCCAGGAGTGGGATCCGCATGGGCGGACCATAATGAAGGAAGGCGCAGGATGGAAAGGCGCCGCGCCCCTTCCTCAGCGGAAGTTTTCAACGGGAATATGCATGTCCTCGCCTCGACGGCATCTCACCTTTCTGGTCTTCTCTCAGGTGCCATTGGAGGGAAATGGATATGGAACTCGGTAGCATCATTGCCATCATCATCGTCGGTGCCATCGCCGGCTGGCTCGCCGGCCTCATCGTCAAAGGCTTTGGTTTCGGCCTACTCGGCAACATTGTCGTCGGCATCGTCGGCGCCCTCATCGCCGGCTTCATCCTGCCGCGCCTCGGGCTTCAGATCGGCGGCGGCATCCTCGCCGCGATCATCAATGCCACCATCGGCGCGGTGATCCTGCTCGTCATCATCAGGCTCGTCAAAAGCACCTGAACCATCGGGAGCCGTCCCTCGGGTCGGCTCCCGCCATTCCCGGCGCCTGACTGAGCGGCGCGATTTCGCCGGGCCGCGAAACAATTCGCCCTCGCGATCGTATCTGCCCCGGGATCCACGAATACCGGGCAGGCGACAGCGCTCATGACAGAACGACCAACCGATCCGGCGCGGCCGGTCATCGTGCTCTTCCGGCACGATCTGCGCCTCGACGACAACCGCGCCCTCGCGCAAGCCGCCGCGACCGGCAAGCCGCTCATGGCCGCTTTCGTCCGCGACGACGAGGCGCCGGGCGGCCGGCCGATCGGCGGCGCGCGCCGCTGGTGGCTCCACCATTCGCTCGAGGCGCTCGCCGGAAGCCTGAAGCCTTTCGGCATCCCCCTCGTCCTGCGGCGCGGGGATATGCAGGCGATCGTAGCGTCGCTGGTCGAGGAAACAGGCGCCGACATGGTCGTCTGGAACCGTCGCTACGATCCATCCGGCGTCGCGGCCGACAGTGCGATGAAGTCGATCCTCACGGCGGCCGGTGTCGAGTGCCGAAGCTTCGACGGCTTCCTGCTGCACGAACCCTGGCGGCTGACGACGGCGGCTGGCGGCCCCTATAAAGTCTATTCCGCGTTCTGGCGCGCCTTGTCGGAGGCTGGCGAGCCGCGCCCGCCGCTTCCCGCGCCTTCGAAAATGAAAGCCTTTGCCGGCGGGGTCACCACGGAATTCCTCTCCGATTGGAATCTGCTGCCCACGCACCCCGATTGGGCCGGCGGGATCGAGGCCGAATGGTCCCCCGGCGAGTCCGGCGCGCGCCAACGTCTCGACGACTTTCTGTCAGGCGCGATCGAGTTCTATGCGCAAGGGCGCGACCTCCCGGGCAGACGTTCCACGTCCCGCCTGTCGCCGCATCTCGCGCATGGTGAAATCTCGCCGTTCCAGATCTGGCACGCCGTCCGCGGCCTTGCCTCGGCGTCGACCAAGGATACGGAGAAATTCCTGTCGGAACTCGCCTGGCGTGAGTTCTCCTGGCATCTGCTGTTTCATTTCCCCCACCTTCCGACCAAGAACTTCAATCCGAGATTTGACGCCCTTGAATGGCGCGACGACGGAAGATCCCTGCGCTGCTGGCAACGCGGACTCACCGGCTATCCGATCGTGGATGCCGGCATGCGCCAACTCTGGCAGACGGGCTGGATGCACAATCGCGTCCGCATGGTCGCCGCGTCCTTTCTTTCGAAACACCTGCTGATCGACTGGCGCGAGGGCGAACGCTGGTTCTGGGACACGCTCGTCGACGCCGATCCCGCCAACAACGCCGCGAGCTGGCAGTGGGTGGCCGGATCGGGGGCCGACGCCGCGCCCTATTTTCGCGTCTTCAATCCCGTCCTGCAGGGTGAGAAGTTCGATTCCGATGGCACTTATGTCCGCGCTTTCGTCCCCGAGCTCGCGGAACTGCCGAACCGGCTGCTTCACCAGCCGTGGCAGGCGGATGCCGCCACACTTTCTTCTGCCGGTGTGAAACTCGGCACGACCTATCCCGTAGCTGTTGTCGGCCACCAGCAAGCGCGCGAGCGCGCCCTGACGGCTTTCAACGCTACGCGAGGGGACGAATGACAATTGAATTGCTGCGACCGCGAGAGACCGGACATTCGAAGCGTATCGCCGTGATTGGCTCCGGAATCTCCGGAGCCTCGGCGGCCTGGGCACTTTCGGCACACCACGACGTCACGATCTACGAGGCCGACAGTCGGCCCGGCGGGCATACCGCGACCGTCGACGTCGACTATGACGGAACGCCTATCGCCGTCGACACTGGTTTCATCGTCTACAACGAGCTCAACTATCCCGACCTGACCCACCTTTTCGCCCATCTCGGCGTCGCGACCCATGAGAGTTCGATGGGATTCTCGCTTTCGCTCGATCGCGGCCGTCTCGAGTGGTGCGGCGAAAGCTATCGTTCCGTCTTTGCACAGAAACGCAACGTCCTGTCGCCCGCCTTTCTGCGCATGCTGCGCGAGATCTTCCGCTTCAACCGCATCTGCACGCAGGACCGCGACAGCGGCGTGCTCGGTCGCGCGACGATCGGCGACTATCTCCGCATGCGGAAATTCTCCGACGCCTTCCGCGACGACTATCTGATCCCGATGGCCGCCGCGATCTGGTCGACGCCACGCATGAAGATGCTCGATTTTCCCGCCGACACCTTCATCTCCTTTTTCGAGAACCACCGGCTGATCCACGACGAGCGTCCGGTCTGGCGCACTGTCACTGGCGGCGCCCGCACCTATCTGTCTCACCTGTTGCGGCCGCTCGACCGACAGCTGAAGCTCGGGCGACCCGTCGATGCGATCTTGCGCGACCAGTTCGGTGTGACGGTGTGGTCGCGCGGTGAGGCCGACCGGTTCGATGAGGTGGTGATCGCCAGCCACAGCGACCAGGCTCTGGCGATGCTCGCCGACGCGTCCGACCTCGAGAAGCGGCTGCTCGGCGCCATTCCCTACCGTCCGAACCGTGTCGTGCTGCACCGCGACCCACGCCTGATGCCGAAGCGGCGCGCCGCATGGTCGGCCTGGAACTACCTGCGCGAGAGCAAGGGCGAAGGCGAACCCGAGGTCTCCGTCACCTACTGGATGAACCGTTTGCAGGGCATTCCGAATGAGACGCCGCTGTTCGTTTCGCTCAATCCGGTCGTCGAGCCGCGCGGCGAATTGGTCTTTGGCGAGTGGAGCTACGAGCACCCGCAGTTCGATGCGCGGGCGCTCTCGGCACAGTTGCGGCTCGACGAGATCCAGGGGCGGCGCCGCGCCTGGTTCGCGGGTGCCTGGACCGGCTATGGCTTCCACGAAGATGGCCTGCGCTCCGGCCTCGACGCCGCCATCGCGCTCGGGGGATCCGTGCCCTGGCGTGCTTCGCCAGCTCCGGCGACCCATCCTCTCGCAATGGCTGCGGAGTAGCGCGATGGACCGCCGTATCACGAGCATGGCCGCCAACGGCCCGCCTCCCCAAGCCCCTGGCACCCTCTATCCCGGAAAGGTGATGCACCAGCGGCTGAAACCGTTCGGCCATCGCTTCAGCTATGCGGTGTTTTCGCTGGTGGTGGATGTCGACCGTCTCGACGAGCTCGGCCGCATGACGCCGCTTCTCGGCGTCAACCGCGCCGGTCCGGCATCCTTCCACGAGAGCGACCACGCCGACGACGGCGAGGGCCTTCGGGCCTTCGCCGACCGCCTGCTCGCCGAGGGCGGTCTGGCGGAGCCTGCCGCGCGGATCCTGCTCCTCGCCTATCCGCGCGTTTTCGGCTACGTCTTCAACCCGATCTCCGTCTATTTCGCCTACGACCGGGCCGACCGTCTCGTTGCGCTCATCTATTCGGTCCGCAATACGTTCGGCGAGCGCCATACCTATGTCGCGCCGGTCGGGCCCGGCGAGCTCTCCGATTCCGGGGTGCGCCAGACGCGGCGGAAGCGCTTTCACGTATCGCCCTTCATCGGCATGGCTGCCCGCTACCACTTCCGCATTCTGCCGCCGGGCAAGTCGTTCCGGCTGCGCATCCACGAGACGGAAGCCGGCGAACCGCTGCTCGCGGCCACCTTCTCCGCCGAAGCGGTGGATCTCTCGACGACGGCGCTTGCGCGATGCCTCTTGAAGATTCCCTTCATGACATGGAAGATTATGGCTGGAATCCATTGGGAGGCGCTGAAGCTCTGGCTGAAGGGCGCGCGTTTCCACAAGGCTCCGCCCGCTCCGGCGCCCGTCAGTCACGACGACACGGTCGCGCAGACCGGAACGGCTCTCTAAAGCATGACGGCCGCGGCTTTCTGGCCGCGGGAGGGGCATCAAGGATGGCGCCAGGGGGGAATACCGCAACGGAGGAGCTCTCGGCGGACAACGCCGTTCGGCTCGACCCTTCCAATTTCGCCGAGTTCGCGCGCGGCCTGCCCGCCAAGGCAAAAATGGTCCTGCAAGCGGGAATGTCCCTGCCCTTCGGCTCGCTGATCGCCCGGCTGCCCGACGGGCGCACGGTCAAGGTCGGCGGCAACGCGCCCGGCCCCGAGGCCAGGCTGATCCTCAGGAACTGGCGGCTGCCCGCCCGTGCTTTCTCGGCCGGCACGATCGGCGTCGCCGAATCCTATATGGACGGTGACTGGGAAAGCCCGGACGTCACGACGTTCCTGGAACTCTTCGTGGTCAACCAGGAGGCGGGCGAGAAAGTGGCTGGCGGTGCCAGCTGGCTGATCATGACGATCCAGCGCATCCGCCACTGGTTCAACGACAATACGACGACCGGCTCGAAGCGGAACATCTCGGCCCATTACGACCTCGGCAACGAATTCTACCGCCGCTGGCTCGACCCGAGCATGACCTATTCCTCGGCGCTGTATCAGACCGGCGCGAACGACCTCGAATCCGCACAGGCCGCGAAATACCGGGCACTCGCCCGCGACACCGGCATCGGCCCGAATGATCACGTACTGGAGATCGGCTGCGGCTGGGGCGGTTTCGCCGAGTTCGCCGCGCGCGAAATCGGCTGCAAGGTGACGGGACTGACGATCAGCCGCGAGCAGTTCGACTACGCCCGCGCACGAATCCAGAAGGCGGGACTCGCCGACAAGGTCGAGTTCAAGTTCCAGGATTATCGCGACGAGACGGGACGCTACGACCGCATTGCCTCGATCGAGATGTTCGAGGCGGTGGGGGAAAAATACTGGCCGGTCTTCTTCGGAAAGATGAAGGATTGTCTGCGGCCCGGCGGCACGGCCGGCCTGCAGATCATCACCATCAACGAGGGCGCCTTCAAGACCTACCGCAAGCGGCCCGACTTCATCCAGCGCTATGTCTTCCCGGGCGGCATGCTGCCGACGCCGGCGATCCTGAAGTCGATGGGCGCCGAGCACGGGCTGTCGTTCCTGCGCGAGCGTGTCTTCCCCCAGGACTATGCGCGCACCCTGGCCGAATGGCGGGAGCGCTTCTGGCAATCATGGGACCGCATAGTCCCGCTCGGCTTCGACGACCGTTTCAAGAAGCTCTGGGAGTTCTATCTCCACTATTGCGAGGCGGGATTCCGCGCCGAATACATCGACGTCCGCCAGGTCGTCTACAAGGCCTGAAGCAGCCCCAGGCAGGGATTTTTTCCGGCGGGCGTCTCATGCGCGTGCCGACGCGGCCTGCGCCGTTTTCCGAGATGTAAAGCAGTTCACATACATTTGACTGCGGGTTCTAGAGATTGGGCCTACCGTTACGTCACCCTCGGCAACGAGGTGATGGGCGACGGGGCTTCCTAGACTGAAAGGACAGACAGATGGCTACGAGATCTCTCAACAAGACCCTCGCGTGCGCTGCTGCGCTCATCATGGTGCTCGGTTCGGCGTCGAGCGCCTCCGCACAACTTGGCGCGGGCAAAAACCCGAACAACATCGGATCCGGCGTGACTCCTCAGGGCGCAGGCGGCGCCGCCTGGGGGTCAGCTCAATTGTTCGCCGTGGTCAATGCCAACGGCACGCGGATGAGAGGCAAGGGAGATGCTTCGTCCACGAAGCTGGCCACGGGGGTCTACGAAATTCGCTTTCATCGCAACATCGTGCAGTGCGCCTGGCAGGGAACGATCGGGTTCGGGACCATGTCGGGATCGACGGCACCCAGCTTCATCAGCGTGACCGGGCGGGCTGGAACGGTGAACGGCGTATTCGTCCAGACCTGGAACCAGAACGGCGTCGCCACCGATCTGCCGTTCAACGTCTATATCGACTGCTGAGCAATCGGTCCTCATGCGACAGCCCCGGGCGCGGCATTCGTGCCTGGGGCTGTTGCTTTTTCACTGCCGGCAGCGGACCGCGACGCGAGCCTTGAACCAATGTCGCAGTCGCGCCGGGGATCGCCGATATCCCGATTGACGAGATTTCGGCGACCCTCCCGATCCCTTTACAGCGTGATGCGATATTTCCCGAAGCCGCCCTCGCCTTCGCCGGCGTCCTCGATTTTCACACCCTTCACCTCGGCCAGGAACTGCTTGGCCTTGGGCCCAGTCTCGAACAGCACGGTCGCGCCTTCGACCGGGGCGAAGCTCCAGTTGGCATCCGCCGATGGGTTGATCGTGCCCTGGTCGATGATGAAGCGCACGATCACGTCGCGATTGGTGTCCGGCGCCTCGAAGATGATCTTGGACGCGTTGATCTCGGGGAAGTTGCCGCCGCCGCCGGCGCGGTAATTGTTGGTCGCGACGACGAACTTCGCCGCCGGATCGATCGGCTTGCCGTCGTACATCAGGTCGACGATGCGGCTTGAGCTGGCATTCAGGACAGCCCCCTTGGGATCGTATTTCGGCGGCTGCGACAGGTCGATCTTGTAGGTCACACCATCGATCACGTCGAAATTGTAAGCCGGGAAATCCGGATTGATCAGTTTCTGGTCGGCTTTGCCCTTCTCGACCTGGTTGAAGATGCCGGCCGACATTTCCAGCCATTCCTTGACCTGCGCGCCGGTGATCTCCACCGCGCGCACCGTATTCGGATAAAGATAAAGATCGGCGACGTTCTTGATCGCGATATCGCCGGCCGGAACGTCGGTATAGTAGTCGGGACCGCCGCGTCCGCCCGATTTGAAGGGTGCGGCCGCCGACAGCACCGGCAGATCCTTCCACTGCGACGTCTTCAGCAGGTCCTTGATGTACCAGGTCTGCGCCTGGCTGACGATCTGAACCGACGGATCGTCCGCCACCAGCGCGAAGTAGGAATAGAGCGGCGCCGAGGTCTTGCCCACCGGTCTGCGGACATAGGCGAGCGTCGCCTCGTGGTCGGCCTTCAGCGCGTCGACGATCGGCTGCACGTCGCCGACGGTGGCGACATTCTTGTTGTCCTTGCGTTCATAGATCGGCCGGACCTCCGACGTCGCCGCCGCGACCTTCCACTTGGATCCGTCGCGCTCGAGCATCAGGTCGATGAGGCCCATATGCGATCCCCAGAAGCCGGCCTGCACCGCCGGCTTGCCCTGCAGCGTGCCCTTCTCCGTGTCGACGCCCTCGAGACCCTGGAAGTCCTTCTTGCCGGGGAAGACCAGATGCTGGTGGCCGGTGAACACGGCGTCGATGCCTTCGACGCCCGCCACGTGGAAGGAGGCGTTCTCCATCATGTCGCCGGTACCGATGTCGATGCCGGAGTGCGACAGGGCGATGACGATGTCGGCGCCCTCCTCCTTGATCTGCGGCACCCAGGCCTTGGCCGCCTGGACGATGTCGCGGGTCATGACATTGCCTTCGAGGTTCTTCGAATCCCACACCATGATCTGCGGCGGCACGAAGCCGATAACGCCGATCCTGATCGGATGCTCGGCGCCCGCGCCGTCCTTCAGCGTCCGGTCGAGGATCACGTAGGGTTTGAGATAGAGCTTGTCGTCGCGCGGATTGGCGGCGAGTTCGGTGCCGCGGATCAGATTGGCGCAGACGAACGGGAAATTGGCGCCGGCCAGCACCTTGTCCATGAAGGACAGGCCGTAGTTGAACTCGTGGTTGCCCAGTGTCGACACCGAATAGTCGAGCAGGTTCATGCCCTTCATGATCGGATGGAGGTCGCCGTCCTTCATCCCCTTCTCATAGGCGATGTAGTCGCCCATCGGGTTGCCCTGCAGGAAGTCGCCATTGTCGACCAGCATCGCATTCGTGGCTTCCTTGCGCACGGCGTCGATCAGCGTGGCGGTGCGCGACAGGCCCATCGTGTCGTTCGGCTTGTCGCCGTAATAGTCGTAGGGCAGCACGTTCACGTGGATGTCCGTGGTCTCCATGATGCGCAGATGCGCCTGGTTGGCCTGAGCCCGGGCGGAGAACGGGTGAAGCATCACCAGCCCGCCAAGCGCGGCCCCACCGGCGAGGAAGGCGCGGCGCGAAATCGGTAACAACGTCTCTGACATCTCTCTCTCCTGTGGAACGTCAGCGAAGGCGCGGAGCGGAAAGTGCAAGTCTCGCGCCGCTGCGAGCCTCTGTCCAGCATCAAGGTGACAGGCCGATGAATATTTGCCGGCGTCATCTCGTGTCCGTCCCCCCATGCGGCCCTGGTCCGCGCTACCGGGCCGGCCGGCCGCGCGGCGGCGCATCATAACCGGACAAATTGGCTAAACTTTAGGCAACTGCACAAAACAACTCATTGTTTTTAAAGAGCTCTTTCCGCCGCGCGCGCACCAAATACACGCAACATTAATCAACTCGTGCGGTAATAAGCGCGAGGAGTCAGGGGGCAAAATGAGGCGCATCTCGCGATCGCGCGCTGTTTCGATCATGGTCTTCGCCGGCTTGGCGGGTGCCGGTGCACCGATCAACGCGGCCGCGGACGAATTGTCGGTCGAGGCCCTGAAGCTCGAACTCGACATGAGTTGGACGCTGCTGGCGGCCGGGCTGGTGCTGATGATGCAGGTCGGCTTCCTCCTCCTCGAGGCCGGCATGGTCAGGTCCAAGAATTCGATCAACGTGGCGCAGAAGAACCTGCTCGACATGGTGTTCGCCATTCTGGCCTTCGGCGCGGTCGGCTTCATGTTCGCCTTCGCCCCGAGCCACGGTCTGCCGCTCGGCTTCGACGGCGGCTATTTTCTGCTGACGGGCCTCGACGACTGGCAAACGGCGTTCTTCGTCTTCCAGGTGATGTTCTGCGGCACCGCGGCCACGATCGTCTCCGGCGCGGTCGCAGAGCGCATGCGGCTGTTCGCCTATGTCCTCGGCTCGATTTTCATCGCGTTCATCATCTATCCCGTCTTCGTTCACTGGGCTTGGGGCACCGCGCTGGGTCCGAACGGCAGCGCCTTCCTGGCCAACATGGGCTTCGTCGATTTCGCCGGCTCGACCGTCGTCCACGCGACGGGCGCCTGGGTTTCGCTTGCCGCCTGCTGGATCATGGGCGCGCGCGAGGGCCGCTACGACGCGAACGGAACGCCGGTCCGCATCGCCGGCCACAATCCGGTGCTGACGACGGCCGGCGCGATGATCCTGTTCGTCGGCTGGATCGGCTTCAACGGCGGTTCGACCGTCGCCGCCAGCCCCGACATCGCCCACGTCATCGCCAACACCGTCATCGCGGCCGGCACCGGCGGCACGGCGGGCTATCTCCTTGGCTGGCATCAGGACGGTGTTGTCTATCCGGAGAAATCGGTGTGCGGCATGCTCGGCGGCCTGGTCGCCGTTACCGCCGGCTGCATGGCGCTCGGCCCGATCGGCGCCTTCATGGTCGGTCTCCTCGGCGGTCTCGTCGCCATCTGGGGCAACGACGTCGTCGAGCGCGACCTCAAGATCGACGACGCCGTCGGCGCCATCGGCGTGCATGGCTTCTCCGGCGTGGTCGGCACCCTGGGGGTGGCATTGCTCGCACCCGCCGAGAACCTGCCGACGGGCTCCCGCTTCGACCAGCTGCAGGTCCAGGCGGTCGGCGTCGCGGTCAATTTCATCTGGAGCTTCGGCGTCGCCGTCGCCTTCTTCTGGGTGCTCTCGCGCTTCACCCGGCTGCGCGTGACGAGCGAAGAAGAGCGGAGCGGCCTGAACGAGGCAGAGCATGGCACCCGCATGGGGATCGGACACGTCGAGCAGGCGCTCGAGAAGCTGGTGCATGGAAACGCCGACTTGACCATGCGCATTCCCTCGGTGCCGGGCGACGAGTCGGAAACCCTGACGCGCCTCTTCAACGGGCTGATGGACAGCATTCAGCGAGAGGAGGACGCGCGCGCCGAGACCAAGCGCATCGCGCGCGACGCGGCCGAGGCCGAGCGGCTGTCGGCGCTCGCCAACGCGACCTTCGAGGCGATCGTCATCTTGCAGGACGGCAGGATCGTCGACGGCAACGACAAGCTTGCCGAGCTGTTCGGAACCAGCCTCGCCAAGCTGAAGGGCCGCAAACTCCTTGAACTTATCGCTCCGGACAGCGTCGCCGAGGTTCGCTCGGCGATCGCGCGTTCCGTCGCCGACGCCTACGAATCCGCCATCGTCGACATGGCTGGCAACCGGATCCCGGTCGAGATGCGCGGCCGCGAAGTCACCTATTACGGAGTCCGCTCGTGGGTTGGCTGCATCGTCGACCTGCGGGAGCGCAAGAATGCCGAGAACCGCATCCGCCACCTCGCCCTGCACGATACGCTGACCGGACTGGCCAACCGCGCCCTCTTCAATGAAAAACTGGCCGCGCTGACCCGTTCCGGCGGAGGCGCCGGCGGCAAGACGGCGCTGCTTCTGATCGACCTCGACCGCTTCAAGAACGTCAACGATATCCATGGCCATCCCGCCGGCGATCGGGTCATCCAGGTCTCGGCCAAACGCCTTGCCGACCTCGCCCCCGACACCTGCCTGACGTCGCGCCTGGGGGGCGACGAATTCGCCGTGCTTATGCCCGGTCTCGCCTTCGCCGCGCAGGCCGCCGATCTCGCCTTCCGCATCGTCTCGAGCCTGATCCTGCCGATCAGCCTGGAGGACGGTACCCAGGTCAGAGTCGGCGCCAGCGTGGGCGTCGCTGTGGCCGACAATCGCAGCGGGGAAATCGAACGGCTCGTTTCGCGCGCTGACACGGCACTCTACCATGCCAAGCACATGGGTCGGAATACCTACTGCCTCTACGAGCCGGGCATGGATGCGCAGCTCGAGAAGAGGCGCGAGATCGAGGCCGATCTGGCGGACGCGCTGGAACGCGGCGAATTCGACCTGCACTTCCAGCCGCGCATCTGCATCGCCACCCGGCGGATCGCGTCATACGAGGCGCTGATCCGCTGGCGCCATCCGACAAAGGGATTGATAAGTCCGGGGGACTTCATTCCGATCGCCGAGCAGAACGGCAAGATCATCGCGATCGGCGAGTGGGTGCTGCGCGAGGCGTGTCGCTGCGTCCGTTCCGAACTCGGCGGAGCCCGCGTCAGCGTCAATGTCAGCCCCGTCCAGTTCCGCCAGCGCAATTTCATCGAAGTGGTCGAGCAGGCCATCGCCGACACCGGCATCGACCCGTCCATGCTCGAACTGGAGGTCACCGAAGGCGTGCTCATCGACGACGACAAGAGCGCACACCGTATCCTGACCGGGATCAAGCGCCTCGGCGTCACCGTGGCGCTGGACGATTTCGGCACCGGCTATTCATCGCTCGGCTATCTCGGCCGCTTTCCGGTCGATACGATCAAGATCGACCGGTCCTTCGTTCGCGACATGGCGAAATCCGATACTGCGATGACCATCGTGCGCGCGATCGCCGGTCTCGGCAGCGGCCTCGGCATGACCATCGTCGCCGAGGGCGTCGAGACGATGACCGAGGCGCGCCTCCTCGCCCAGCTCGGCTGCACCGAATTCCAGGGCTTTCTCTTCGGCCGCCCGACACCGGTTGCCGCACTTCGCGAGATCGACCACATCGCGGCCGCCTCGGCCGTCGAGGAATGTCTGGCGCCGGCGATGGAAGCGGCTGCCTGACGTCCGGGCAGTGTTCCCTGTCGAAATTGTCCCAAATCGGTGCTTTACCACGCCGGGATTTGGCTGCATCCTTGAAATATAGGGGGCCTCGATGTTCGGAACCTCGGCACCATTTGTCGTAACTCTGTTAGTATCGGTTCTTACCTGGACCGTTACTACGTTTTTTGCCGATATTTCCCAGGTCTCGGCGCTGATGTATTCGGAGACCCGAGGGACGGGGCGCGACTCCAAGGCCTATGTGGAATACCGCCTGACGAATGTCTCGCCGCGCAAACACCTTGCGGATTTCTTCGTCAGCATCGACTGCGTCGACCGAACGCGTGGGTGCTTCCAGGAAGGCGAGGCGACCAACGGCGAAATCGGGATGACGATAACCGTTCCCCCATGGAGCATGACCACGAATGTAGAGAACATGGGCCTGTCCGTCCGTCAGAAGGTAGATTTGCCGCTCGATCAGTCATTTGTCATTCGCGCCACGCTCTCGTCTCCGGATTCGAAAGTCGTCTTGCTGGCGTCGTCGGACCCGCAGAAGCCCGAGGCCATCCGCGGCCTCGATCTCCTGCTCACGGACAGCATCACGGCCGAACTCTTCATTGGACGAAACTATGTGACGATTGTCGCCGTCCTGTGGATCGCGGCAGCAGTCATCCTCGCATTCGTCTATTTTGCCGCCCGACGACCTGAAGGGCCGAAATCACCCGAGACTGTCAATGTGGTCATCTCGAAGGAACCGCCATGAGAACCGCCACCGTCCTTTTTTCGGCATCGGTCGCGCTTGGGATACTTCACGTGCAATCGTCCCGCGCGGAGGAGACGGCGCCAACCGCCGTCAACGTGACAATAAAGGTATACTCGGCGCGAAATCGAACTCTTGCGGTTCCGTCTAAGGTCTATCGAAAAAAGCTTGGCGGAAGCAAGGAGTTCCTCGCGAATACAAACTCCGACGGAGTTCTACAGCACCGCGAACCAGAATGTGATTTCGTCTACTATGCGGCCGAATCCCTTCATCCAAACGTCTTTCCTTTGCGGGAAGACTGGCGGCAATGCAGCAGCAACTCCGTGATCGATTTCGCAATGGCCCCCTCGGGCGTATCGCAGACGGCGTTCATGCTCCTCGAAGGGCAGACTCCCGAGGGCTTCGTCCTGCCGCAGGGATATGACGTGGTGTTGCAGGAGTTGAAGGAAGCGCAAGACCGACAGGAATGGGGAGCGGTCGCGAAATTGAGTTCCCATCTCGCGGCTCAATACCGGGCTGCCGGATATGCCAGCGAGGCAAACGCCTTCTCCGAGATATCGCTTGCGACCGCCGCTCAAATCGCTGCGCCGCAAACGACGGACTCGGTCTCAAGCCCGCTTTTGACAGCGGACAAGCACGGCACCCCGATCCTGACGCTCCAGGCGAGCAAGTATCTCAAGGCGTTTCAACAGGAGTGCGGCATTCCGGTTGACGGTCAAGTCGGCTGGACGACGATGGGCTGCCTGCCGGGCGGAGCAGGATACACGCTCCCGAAGGAGACGGCATTGTTCCCCCTGCCCGACGCGGGCGACACATCGACGGGCGGTCGCACATAGGCGACGCCATCTCCGGCGCCAGCCCGAGCGCGACACGGTCGGAGATTTCGCACGCAAGTGCCCGATCCGGGACCTCAAAGTTGGGCGACGCTCGTTCTCGACGCCAAAGTCACTTCCGAATTGCTCAAGCAGCGACCGTATGGAGTGGTATCGCGCAGGTCCCCGCGCGAGACCTGTCGACCATCCAGTTTCCCTGTCCCGTGGATTTGCGAGATAAAGCCTCGATCGGCAGACACCCAATACATGCCTGGGGACGGCCTGATTCGGATAGAAACAGCTCAGAGCGAAGCAGAATGCTTTATTTCTGATTGAAGAGCGGTTGAAACAAAGCACATCGCTTGCTAAGGTTTTCTTGGGGCGAGATCTTCGGGGGTTTATTATGGGCACAATTGTCAGAATTATTAGCGCTGCGGGATTGCTCTTTGCGACCGTAAGCGCAGCGGACTCTAAACATCAGATTAATCGGAATGTCAAAAGCGGCGAAGCCACCTACATCTCCGACAACTTTAACTGCAAGGGCGGGGCCGTCTCCGCGGCCATTTCGACGCCTCCGGCACACGGAACAGCGAAAGTCGTTGTTGTCACGGAAGCCGTGAGTTCCAGGAAGCTGAAGACAAGTGGCTTTTTGTCGTGCGAGGGGAAGGTAACGAAGATATACTATATACAATACAAGTCAAATGCCGGTTATAAGGGAAAAGATGTTATTGGGGTTAGATGGAGTGGGTCGAATAAGGAATTCAACTACAAAGTTAACGTTAAGTAATCCCTATCTTATAGTTTACTTTTACTAATCTACGTATCGCGACATAGTTCGGGGCGCCGGAATGCGAACATCTATGATCTCACTCAAGGGAAAATTGATTTCCGCAGTCGCCACGGTACTTATCTATCATGCCGCGCCAGCGGCGGCTAATTTTACCTGTAAGGTGCAATGCACGACCGCGGCGGGCGCAGCGGCAGGCAAGAAGTCAACTTCATCGGTTGCACAGCCTCAACTGTGCGGAGCTTTCATCAAGAAGGAAGCCAAGAAATGCCCCGGCGGCAACGCCAACGGCGACGCTGGGGGGTATGGCACGATAAAGATCCGCGACGGCAAGGTGGCTCGCTAAGGCGCGCTGGCCGACGCCCTTGGAATAGCCGTCTGAGGTCCGCCAGAAATTCGGGTGGGCCAGGTCAGCATTTCTCCCTGCTCAATCTATTTGGAGGGATGTGATCTGCGGAACCGAACAACACCTCTTCGCCATCGATTCAAGCTTCGCTCAGCTACGCCATCTCCGGTTTCAGCCCGAGCGCCACGCGGTCGATGATCTCCCTGAGTGCGAAGCTCGAGTTGATCTTGGTGACGTGCGGCAGCGCCGTCAGCCATTCCTTGTGGATGCGTTCGTAGTCGGCGAGGTCCCGCGCCGCGATCCTTAGGATATAGTCGTATTCGCCCGACATCAGGTGGCAGGACAGGATGTTGGGACAGCGCTTCACCGCGGCCTCGAAGTCGGACAGCGTCTTCTCGAACTGGCCGGACAGCGAGATGTGGACGATCGCGGTCATCTGGTGGCCGATCGCCGCGTTCGAGATGCGGGCATGGTAGCCGCGGATGACGCCGGCCTTTTCGAGCGCGTCGAGCCGCCGCGAACAGGCCGATTGCGACAGGCCGGCCTTTTCGGCGAGCGCCGCGTTGGAAATTCGACCGTCTTTCTGAAGCGTGTCCAGAATGGCGATATCGATCCGGTCCAGCTGCATTGATCGAAGATCCTTCGAATGATTCAAATTTCCGCGCAAGAATATGCGAATCCATCCACGTCCCACAACCGCATTCGCAAGGACGTTCGGCCTGAATCGTGTTTATATTTCTTAACGCAGGGGAACATGGGCTCGTGCCCGCAAACGGAGAACAGGAATATGCGCGTCGGCTGTCCGAAGGAAATCAAGAACCACGAATATCGCGTCGGGCTCACCCCGGGCTCCGTCCGCGAATATGTCGCGCACGGCCATGAGGTGCTGGTCGAGACCGGCGCCGGCGCCGGCATCGGGGCAGACGACAATGCCTATCGCGCAGCGGGCGCCAGGATTGCCAAGACTGCGGCGGAGGTGTTCGAGCGCTCCGACATGATCGTCAAGGTCAAGGAGCCGCAGCCGGGCGAATGGGTGCAGCTGCGCGAAGGCCAGATTCTCTATACCTATCTCCACCTCGCGCCCGATCCGGAGCAGACCCGCGGCCTGATCGCCTCGGGCGTCACCGCCGTCGCCTACGAGACCGTGACCGACGACCGTGGCGGCCTGCCGCTGCTCGCACCGATGTCCGAGGTCGCCGGCCGCCTGTCGATCCAGGCGGGGGCCACGGCGCTGCAGAAGGCCAATGGCGGCCGCGGCGTGCTGCTCGGCGGCGTGCCCGGCGTGCTGCCGGCCAAGGTCGCGGTCATCGGCGGCGGCGTCGTTGGCCTGCATGCCGCCAAGATGGCGGTCGGGCTTGGCGCCGACGTCACCATCATCGACCGCTCGATCCCGCGGCTGCGCCAGCTCGACGACATTTTTGGCGGCCGCGTCCACACCCGCTACTCGACGGTCGAGGCGCTTGAGGAGGAATGCTTCTCAGCCGACGTGGTGGTCGGCGCGGTGCTGATCCCGGGCGCCGCCGCTCCCAAGCTCGTCACCCGCGAGATGCTGTCTGGGATGAAGAAGGGCGCGGTTCTCGTCGACGTCGCCATCGATCAGGGCGGCTGCTTCGAGACCTCGCACGCCACCACCCATGCCGAGCCGACCTATGAGGTCGACGGCGTCATCCACTACTGCGTCGCCAATATGCCGGGAGCGGTGCCGGTCACCTCGGCCCATGCGCTCAACAATGCCACGCTTCACTACGGTCTGCAGCTCGCCGACAAGGGCTTGAAGGCGCTCGCCGACGACCATCACCTGCGCAATGGCCTCAACGTTCACCGCGGCAAGATCACCAACCGCGCCGTGGCCGAGGCGCTCGGCCTCGAAATGGCCGAGCCGAAGCAGGCCCTCGCAGCCTGATCGGGCGCAGCGCGCCTTTCTCTCCGTGCCAGGCGCCCGCCTCACGGCGGGCGCCCAAGTTTTGATGAGGCCGAGGCGCCTCGGGAGCGGGCGCTACTTGGCCTTCGCCGCCGCGAGCTCCTGCTTGAACATCTCGACGAGCTTGGCGCCATCCGGCACGTGGCCGGCAAAGCCCGCCTCGATCCCCGGACCGAGTTTTTCGACCAGCGCCTGCAGCTGTTCCGGCGTGGCATAGGTCACGGTGTGGCCTTCGACGCCCTCGACCATCGCCTTGGACTTGCTCTCCAGCGCGTCGATGAACTTGCCGAACGCGAGGCTGCCCTCGCAGCCGGATTGCGCCAGGATCGCCGCGCGGGCCCCGTCCGACAGCGAATCCCACTTCGACTTGGCCATGAACACCATGCCCATCGCCCCGCCGAGCGGGATGACGTAGTGGTCGGTGGTCACCTCGTTGAGGCGGAAGGCCGGGAAGGCGGTGAAGTTGATGATCGTACCGTCCGCCGAACCGCGCTGAATGGCCTCGTAGAGTTCGGTGACGCCGAAGGAGAGCGGCGCGCCGCCGAAGGCACCGATGACGCCGGCGATCGCCGGCACGGAGGTGATCACCTTCAAGCCCGCCATATCTTCCATGGCCGTCGCCTTGTGGCCGTTGAGATGCAGCGAAGCCTGCGGGAATTCGACGAAGAGCAGCGGGACGATATCGCCCATTTCGGCGTCGAAGGCGCCCTTCTCGTGCATCCGGCACAGCGCCATCGAGCCCTGTTCCGAATTCTCGACCATGAAGGGCAGAGTCGCCACCAGCGAACGCGGCCATTTGCCGGGATTGAAGATCGTCATGCCCCATGCGACCTGGATGACGTCGTCGGTGAGACGATCGTAGAAATTGGTGTGGTTGGCGATGACCGGCCCGTGGCGCAGCTCGATCTCGACCGCGCCGGCCGCCGTCTCGTTGATCTTCTGAGCCCACGGGATCAGGAAGCCCTGGTTGAGCGGGTGCTGTTCCGGGTTGGTGGTCGCGAAAACCAGTGTCTCCGCCTGTGCGCCGCCCGCCAGGACGGTCATTGCGGCGACGAGCGCCGCGCCGATGGTCTTTCTCATGCTGGTTCCTCCCTCATACATCCGGACGGGCTCCTCCTTGCCGGATTGCTGAGGAAATCCCTACAGGAGCCGGATGGCTTCGGAAAATCCAATGTGGCAATGCTTCACATTGAAGCCGTCAATGGATAATCGGGGCATGACGGCAAACGACGGGAGGAACGTATGCGTTTTCGCCAGCTCGATCTCAATCTCCTCGTGGCGTTCGACCACATGCTCAATCTGCGCTCGATCAGTCGCGCGGCCGAGAAGATGAACATGAGCCAGTCCGCGATGTCCAACGCGCTGACCCGGCTCAGGGACTATTTCGACGATCCGCTGCTGGTTCAGGTCGGCCGCCGGATGGAACTGACGCCGAAGGCGGAATCGATGCGCCACTCGGTCCGCGACATCCTCGTGCGCATCGAATCCACCATCTCGAGCGATGCCGAATTCGATCCGGCGCGATCGAACCGCAGGTTCCGCATCCTCCTGTCGGACTACACGATGACGGTGCTGATGCCTCGGGCGCTGGCGCTCGCGAGCCAGGAAGGTCCCAATCTGCAGTTCGAGCTCCTGCCGCAGACAGGCTCCCCCGACCTCGTCATCGAACGCGGCGAGGCCGACGTCGTGCTGGCGCCCCGCATGTTCCTGTCGCCCGACCTGCCCAGCGAACTGCTCTTCGAGGACGGCTTCGCCTGCGTGGCGTGGAGCGGCGGGAGGTTCGGAGCCAGGGCGCCGAGCGAGGCCGAGTTCGTCGAGGCGCGTCACGTCCGGATGGTCCCGCCCACCAGCAGCACCAGCTTCGAGAACGAGTTCATCCGCGCGCGCGGGATCGAACGCAGGACCGATATCGAATGCTACAGCTTCGCCGCCTTGCCCGCGTTGATCGTCGGATCGGACCGGCTGGCGACCGTGCACGGCCTCTTGGCCAAGACTCTGGCGCGGGCGCTGCCGGTGACGCTCCATCCCCTGCCCTTCGAGATATCGACTCTCGACGAGCACATGCAGTGGCACCCCTACAAGAGCCAGGATCCCGGTCTCAGGTGGCTGCGCGAGCTTCTGCGGCGGGCGGCCCAGATTATGCAGCGGGAACTGGCTGCGTGACGCGCCTTATGCCAGCCTGCCACCCAGCGTCTCGGCGAACCAGTCGGCGATGTAGGAACGGCCGAAGCTCATGTTGTCCGCCCCGACATGCTCGACCCCGCCCTCGCGCTCGGTGAAGATCTTCAGCTCGCGGCGCGGCGAATTGACGAGCTGGTCATAGCTCTGATGGGCATAGTCGACGCTGATCTGGCGGTCCTTGGCGCCGTGGGTGACGAGGAACGGCACGCGGATCTTCTCCATCACCCCGTTGAGGTGCATGCCCGCCGACTTCTCGAGAAATTCGTCCATCGTGCGCGCGCCGAACACCCATTGCACATGGTTCCAGTAATGCGGCACCGGGTTTTCGCCTTCCCGCCTGAGCCGCTTCTGCTGCACTTCGGCCCAGTTGTGGTTGGCGCCCCACACCGCCCCGGACGCGAAGCGCGGCTCGAAGGCGCAGACGCGCGGTGCATAGAAGCCGCCGAGCGAGATGCCGGTGACGCCGACCCGGCCGGCATCCACGTCGTCGCGCGCCGCCAGCCATTCGTAGACCGGCGTTCCCCATTCTTCCGACCGCCATGTCGCCGGCAGGCCCTGGAGGCGCAGGCTCTCGCCGGTGCCGGGCTGGTCGACGCAGAGCGTCGAAATCCCGCGTCGCGCCAGTTCGTGCGGCAGCCGCGACCAGAACAAAAGTTCCTTGTTGCTGTCGAGACCGTTGAGATAGACCACTGCGGGTGCCGGTCCGGCGACGTTTTCGGCGCGGGTGAAGAGCACCGGAATGACCTTGTCCCGGTAGGGGATCTCGAACCTCTCGACGTTCTCGCGGCTATACGCCGTGCCCCTGGCAAAGGCGGCCAGCGCCTTGGCATAGGTCTCGCCGCGGCCGGGATGGCCGTGGCCCTGCATGCGTTCGGCCGTCAGCAGATAGAGCGCGGCGCGCTGCAGCTTGGGGCCCGCCGAAAGGAGTCTTGCCTTCTCCTCGTCTTCCGCCGCCAGTCCGATCAGCCTGTCGGCGACCTTCACCCATTCGATAAGGAAATCGGCCGTTCCGGCGTCTTCGCCGGCCTGCGATTTCTTCAGCAGCGGCTGGCACATGTCGACGATCTCGCCCAGTTCGGCTCCGCTCGCCATCGCGATCGAGATCGACAGATTCCAGACGTAGTTGGGGAAGTATTCGAACAGGGCCATGCCGGCGCCTCCTTGCTTTTGCGGTCCGACCGGCCTGGCGGCCTGGAGCCATGTCCGATCAGATTGAACATGGCTCTAGATCGGCTGCGCCATCAGACCCATTGACCGGCGATTGAGGTCGGCGACGTCGACATGCTCGACCTTACCCATTTGGCCGTCGCCGATTAGGATCGAGTTCTCCACGACGAAACGGACGCGATCGAAACGGCGGTCGCGATACGACCGGAAGGCCGTCTGCGGATCGGCTGCCTTCTCCAGCTCCTCGGCGAGCACGATACCGTCCTCGATCGCCATGCCGGCACCCTGGGCGAGGTGCGGCGTCGAGGCGTGCACCGCATCTCCGAGCAGAACCACGCGGCCTTTGTGCCAGGGTCCGTCAAGGAACAGGACCTCGAGCGGCCGCCCGACCACCCCGTCATCGTCGGTGATCTGCTCCGCAAGTTCGACGATCTGCGGTGCAGCGCCTTTGGTGCGCTCGCGCATCGCGGCGGCGGCACCTGTCTTGCCGAGGCGGAAGTCCGCCGCCTCGCGGCTGAGCAGGAACATGTACATCAGCCCCTTGCCGAGCGGCACCAGGCCGGCGCTGTGCGGTCCCATGAAGATGCGGATGCTGTTCAGGTCGGCGGGCTGCGGGAAATTGTAGCGCCACACCCATTGTCCCGTGTAACGCGGCGTCGGCGCCTGCGGCAATATCTGGGTGCGGGTGCGCGAATAGACCCCGTCCGCCCCGACGATGATGTCGTAGCGCCCCGTCGAGCCGTCCGAGAAGATGACGTCGACGCCGCTGCCGTCATCCTGCAACTGCTCGGCCGTAACGCCGAGCCTGACATTGACGCCCAGCTCCTTCGCCCGCGTCGCCAGAACGCGCTGCAGATCGACGCGGCGAATGCCGGCATTCGACGGGAAATGTTCACCGGCCAGCCGTGGCGTCGGGAACTCGGCGACCTTCTGCCCGCCGGGTGCGAACATCTCGGTCAGGTCGAAGCCGAAGGCCTCGGCCATGTAGTCGTCGAGAAGTCCGAGCGAGCCCATGGCGCGAACGACGTTGAACTGTTGGATGATGCCGACGCCGTAGACCGACCACGACGCGTCCTTCTCGATGATCTCGACTGGGAAACCCTTGAGTTGAAGGGCGATCGCGGCCGTCAGGCCTCCGATACCGCCCCCGACGATCAGCACGGAATTGAGTTTCATGCGCCGGCTTCCTCCCGATACAGCCGGATCGACCCTATTGGCGCTCGTTGCATTTGAAAAGTTGAGATTGTGGATGAGGTCCATTCATCGGATCAATGCCAGTTCAATTGATGCGCTGAATGCAACGCATCCACACTTCCAATTTTCGGGATGGCTGGCGCCGGCATAGATTGGGCTTCGAACCGCCTCGGACCCAGCCTCGCGCCGTCCACCGGCCAAGCCAGAATGACGGGAGGAAGCTTTATGAGAATCATCGGACCGGACGAACTGATCTTCGGTGTCGACAATATCAGCGACGGTCGCGCCTTCCTGGTTGACTACGGCCTGGACGAAACCGACAGCCGCGGCGACGAAGGCGGTACCTTCGAAGCCGCCGACGGCACCGCCATCACCCTGCGCCGCCGCGACGACGCCTCTCTTCCTCCGCCTCTTCCCACCGCCACCCTGCTGCGCCGCACGATCTGGGGCGTCGAGGACGAAGCCACGATCGAGGCGATCGCGGACGAACTGTCGAAGGACCGCGACGTGGTCCGCACCTCTGACGGCATGCTCGCCTGCAAGGACGATACCGGGTTCGAGATTGCCTTCCGCGTCACCCGCCGGCGCAAGCTGGACCTGCCCGCCGAGATGATCAATTCGCCCGGCGCAAAACCAGGACGCGGCCCCAACATCGTCGGCGCCAACGAGGATGCGCCGGCGAAACCGAGGACGCTGAGCCACATCGTCTATTTCGTCCCAGACATGGACGTGATGGCTAATTTCTACATCCAGCGCCTGCAGTTCGTCGTCACCGACAAATTCACAAATACCGGCCCGTTCCTGCGGCCGCAGGCGAACCTCGACCATCATGTGCTGTTCATGATCCAGACGCCGCCCTACATGCAGGGCATCGAGCACCTGGCCTTCCACATGCAAGGGCCGACCGAGCTGATGCTCGCCGGCTCCCGCATGGTCAAGAAGGGCTATGAGAGCTTCTGGGGACCCGGCCGGCACAAGTTCGGCTCCAACTGGTTCTGGTATTTCAACTCGCCGCTCGGCACCCATGTCGAATACGACGCCGATATGGATCTGCATGACGGCGACTGGATCCATCGCGAAACCCCGATGGGGCCCGAGCAGGCACAGATGTTCCTGTTCGAGAACGTCGAGAAATGGATGCCCGGAGGGCCGCCCGGCAAGAAGGACTGAAGATGGGGGTGCCGGCACGCCGCGGCATTGACGCGCGCGAGGTCACGGCGCCGCTCTGCCGGCTCGAGGATCTCGCCGAAGGGAAGTCGCGCGGCTTCGACCCGCTCGGCGAGGGCCGCGACACCATGTTCGTCATACGTCGCGGCGGCCGCCTCTATGCCTGGCGCAACCATTGCCCGCACTACGACCGCGCCCGCATGGCCTGGAAGAAGGACGAGTTCCTCGATCCCACCGGCAGCCGGATCATGTGCTTCGCCCACGGGGCATTGTTCGAAATCGACAGCGGCGAATGCACGCTCGGCCCCTGCCTCGGCCAGCACCTGACCGCGGTGCCGGTGGAGATTCGCGACGGACAGGTCTGGGTAACCGGCGTCTATGAACCCGGGCTGCGCCGCTGAACCGATGCCATGAGACCCGCCAGGGGGCGGTGCGCGTCAGCGGCCTTTCACCAGCATGACCAGTGTCTCGGCGATCAGGGCCGGCTTCGGCTCGCCCTCGATCTCGACGGTATTTGAGGCCTTCATCAGGAACTGGCCAGGCGCCTTCTCCTCGAAGGAGACCAGCACGGTGCGCATGCGAATCCGCGCGCCCGCCTTGACCGGCGTGAGGAAACGGAGCTTGTCGAGACCATAGTTGAAGGCTGCCTCCGTCCCCTCCGGCAGCGCACCGATCTCGTAGGACATCGGCGCGATCAGCGACAGCGTCAGGTAGCCATGCGCGATCGTCGATTTCGACGGGCTCTCGCGCCGCGCCCGTTCGACATCGACATGGATCCATTGATGGTCGTTCGTCGTCGTGGCAAACGCGTCGATCATCTTCTGGTCGACGGTGACCCACGACGACACGCCGAGTTCCTGCCCGACTTTTGTCTTCATGCCGTCGAACGTCAGCGTCGCCATCCAGACTCTCCTGCAAGCTTGTTCAGTCCGCAGGCCTCTAGCCCGCTCGAGCCGTTCTGCAAAGCGGCCGGCGCTCTTTCATGCTGGTGAACGGGGCGGGCCAGGCGCCTGACCACCGCATGCGTCATTCCGGGTTCCGCTGCGCGGCCCCGGAATGACGGCGTAGATGTCGTGGCCTATCCGAGGACATCGCCGGCGAGCCCCTCCGCGCGCGTCCTGCCGGTCAGCGCCAGCGTCAGGTCCAGCTCGGCGACGACATTGCGGATCACCTCGCCCACGCCCGCTTCGCCAGCCAGCGCCAGGCCGTAGACATATGGCCGGCCGAGCAGGACCGCGCGAGCGCCAAGCGCCAGCGCCTTCGCCACGTCCGCGCCGGAGCGTATGCCTGAATCCATCAGCACCGGCAGGCCGCCCGCCGCCGCGACGACACCGGGCAACGCATCGAGCGTGGCGATTTCGCCGTCCACCTGCCGGCCGCCGTGGTTCGACACGACAAGCCCGTCCACCCCATGCTCCCGCGCCAGCCGCGCATCGTCGGCGTGCCGCACGCCCTTGAGCAGGATCGGCAGCTTCGTCATCTGCCTGAGCCTGCCGATGTCCGCCCATGTCAGGTCCGGCCGCGAATAGGTGGCGACGAAATGCCCGACCGCGGCGCGCACCTGGCCGATCGGCAGCCCGAACTCCCTGCCCTTGCGTCTGAGGCTCAGAAGCGCCTCGATCACGCCCAGCCCCTTCGGCTTCACGCCGGTCTCCGGCGGCTTCGCCGGGATCGCGGCGCGGAACACCGGGTCGGAGAGGTATTGCGCCAGCCCCTGCCCTTTCAGGAACGGCAGCGATGCTCGGTCGAGGTCGCGCGGGCGCCAGCCGAGCAGCGTCGTGTCGAGCGTCACCACGATCGCCTCGCAGCCGCAGGCCTCCGCGCGCGATACGAGCGAGCGCACGAAAGCGTCGTCGCTCGACCAGTAGAGCTGGAACCAGCGGGGCGCCGATCCCATCGCCGCCGCCGTCTTCTCCATCGCCACCGACGCCTGGTTGGAGAAGACGTAGCCGATCCTTTCGGCCGCCGCGGCGCGCGCCACGGCGAGGTCGGCCTCAGGATGCACCATCTCCAGCACGCCGATCGGCGCGAGCAGCACGGGCGCCGCATGCCTGCGCCCGAACAGTTCGACCGACAGATCCCGCGCCGAGACGTCGTTGAGCACACGCGGCACGAAGCGGTGCCGGTCGAAGGCGGCGCGGTTGGCCCGCATCGTGGATTCCATCCCCGCCCCGCCGACGATATAGGCAGCCGCCTCCGGACTCATCGCAGCCGCTGCCTTCGCCTCCAGCGCGTCCGGCGACACCGGAACGAGCGGCTTGGCCCCGCCCACGCCCGGCACGTAGATCTGCATCTGCCGCAGGCGGCCGGGAGACGGCGGCGATATCGTCATGGCTTCCGTCTCCACACGGAGCGACGAACTACTTCTTCCGCTCCATCCCCTCGCGGATCTCCTCCATCGCCTCCTTGATGCGGTCGCGCAGGATCTCGATCGTCTCGGTGGAGGATTTGCGCACCACGTCCGCCATCTCGCTGGCGTTCTTGACCGCGGTCTCGAACGACTTCTTGGCGAAGTCCGCCTGCTTGCTCATCAGTTCCTGCGGGCCGCCGGTGGCGCGAAAATTCTGCGCCATGTCGGTGACCTCGCGCAGCGTCTCCTGCAGGATCTCGCGCTGCTTCGCCATCAGGTTCGACGCGCCCTCGGTCGCCGCCTTGGCCGTCTTCTCCAGCGTCTCGAGGTTCTTGCGGTGGTGTTCGATGATCTTCTCGACATCGACGCTCGGCATCTTCAACTGTTCGCCGAAGCTCTTGAACATGTCGACGAACGATTCGTTTTCCGTCTTCTTCGCCATCTTGTGCTCCCGGTTCGCGGCGTCATGGGCTGCGCCGCCTCGGGCCAGATTAGGCCAAGGCCGGACAAGGTCAATTGCCGAAGATCAGGACCTCGCCGATATGCAGCGCCAGCCCTGCCAGGCCACCCACCAGCATGCCGTTGAAGCGGATGAACTGCAGGTCGCGGCCGACATTGAGTTCGATGAGATGGGTGAGCTGGCCGAGGTCCCAGCCCTTGACCTGGTCGGCGATGAAGCGCGACACGCCGCTCTTCTGGTTTTCCACGAAGGAGCCGAGCGCCACGACGAAGCCGGCATTCATGTCGGCGCGGATCGCCGGATCGGCCGCGAGCTGGCGGCCGATGTCGACGAATGCCGAGGCGAGGTGCCTGCGGATCACCGAATCGTCCGATCCCGCGTCCTGCTCGACATAGGTCCTGAAACCCGTCCACATGTCCCGCGCCAGTTCGCGCACTTCCGGGCGCGCCAGAAAATCGCGCTTCAGCTTCTCCACCTGCTTGCCGTAGGTCTTCGAAGTCTTCAGCGTCTCGACGAAGCCCAGGACGAAGCGGTCGAACTCGGCCCGCATAGGATGGTCCGGGTCCGCCTTGACCTCCTCGAGCAGCGACCCGGCCGACGCGACGATCTTCTTCAACAGATAGGCATCCGCCCTGAACAGCTTGGCCACCGACGGCAGCTCGTCGCGGATCTTGTCGCGCAGCGCATCCTGCGCATCCTGGTCGCTCAGGAACCCGCCCAGCACCTTGATGATCTCGTCGAACAGCTTCTGGTGGCGCCGGTCGTGGGTGACGGCGGTGAGAAGCTCGGCGGCCAGCGGCGCAAGCTGCACCTTCTCGATCTGCTCGATCACCCGCTTCGTGATGAAGTCCTTGAGACCCGTGCCTTCGATCGCGGACACCGTCTGCGGCACCAGCCGCGCGACGAAGCGCGACAGCGCCTCGGCGCGCCGCGGTTCGGCCAGCCAGTCGGCGACCAGCGCCGCGAAATCGACCTCGCGCAGCTTGCGCGTCACCGGTTCCGGGGCGAGAAAATTCGCCTCGATGAAATAGCCGAGATTGTCGGCGATCCGTTCCTGGTTCGACGGGATGATCGCCGTATGCGGGATCGGCAGGCCGAGCGGCCGTTTGAACAGGGCGACGACGGCATACCAGTCAGCCAGCCCGCCGATCATCGCCGCCTCGGCGAACGCCGCGACATAGGCCAGCGCCGGCACGCTCGCCTCGAAGCTGCGCGCGGCGAGGAACACGGCAAGGCACAGTACCAGCATCGACGTCGCCAGCGCCTTGATCCGGCGCAGCGCCGCGAGCTTGGCCGCGTCGGCCGCGGCGGTCGTCTGGGTTCGGGCGAAGTCCTGCATGGAAGGCGGTCCGGCTGTGATTCAAGACTTAAGCGGTCCGGCCCGCATCCGCCACCCCGGTCGCAGATCACGGGTACGATCAGAATTTATTGTGCACTGCACAATTCTGGATATTGCATTGCACAATAGCCCTTCCTATTTATGTTCCACCCCGGGTCGATCATGAACGGGGCGAACCGTTGCTCCCGAATGAGGATGGAGACCATCATGGCCAAGACCACCAAGACCGCTTCCGCAGCCCAGGATCCCATGGCTTCGCTTGCCGAGGCTTTCGAGACCGTGCAGGCGAAGCTCGAAGTTCCCGCCGCCGCGCGTGATTTCGTCAAGCGCACCGCCAGCGCCGCGCAGGAACGCGCCGAGAGCGTGCACGAAGATCTTGCGGCCGCGACGGCCAAGGTCGAGAATTTCGCGACCGCCTTCGTCGGCAACTATGCCGATTTCGCCCGCGGCCTCGTCAACGCCTCGCTCGCCAATGTCCAGCATGCGCTGACCACGGTCGAGAAGGTCGCCGGCGCCAAGTCGCTCAACGAGGCCCTGCAGATCCAGGCCGACTATGTGCGCGAGAGCGCCCGCTCGAACTTCGAGCGCGCCAAGGATGCCGCCGAAGCCGCCCGCGTCACCGTCATCGACGGCGCCCAGACCATCCAGTCCGAGATTTCGGCCCTCTACACGAAGAAGGCCGCGTAAGCGTAGCGTCCCGCGTCGGAAGCGTTTCGCGTAACAAGAAGCCCCGCCGGAGCGATCCGGCGAGGCTTTTTCATGTCAGGTTTCGCTGATCAGAAGTCCATGCCGCCCGCGGGCATAGCCGGTGCTGCTTCCTTCTTCGGCTTCTCGGCCACCATCGCTTCGGTGGTGACGAGCAGGCCGGCGACGGACGCCGCGTCCTGCAGCGCCGTGCGCACGACCTTGGCCGGATCGATCACGCCTTGGCTGTAGAGATCGCCGAACTCGTTGGTCTGCGCATTCCAGCCCCAGCCGAACTCGGTCTTCTCCCGCAGCTTGCCGACGACGATCGAGCCTTCGGCCCCGGCATTCTCCGCGATCTGCCGCACCGGCGCCTCGATCGCGCGCCGCACGATCTCGACACCGTATTTCTGGTCGGTGTTGTCGACTGCGACCGCGTCGAGCGCCTTGGCCGCGCGCAGCAGGGCGACGCCGCCGCCGGGCAGAATGCCCTCTTCCACCGCCGCGCGGGTGGCATGCAGCGCATCGTCGACGCGGTCCTTCTTCTCCTTGACCTCGACCTCGGTCGAACCGCCGACGCGGATCACCGCGACGCCGCCGGCGAGCTTGGCCAGACGCTCCTGCAGCTTCTCGCGGTCGTAGTCCGACGTGGTCTCCTCGATCTGCGCCTTGATCTGGGCGATGCGGCCCTGGATTTCCTCCTTGCGCCCGAAGCCGTCGACGACCGTGGTGTTCTCCTTCTCGATCACGACCTTCTTGGCGCGGCCGAGCATCTGCAGCGTCACGTTCTCGAGCTTGATGCCGAGATCCTCGCTGATGGCGGTGCCGCCGGTGAGGATGGCGATGTCTTCAAGCATCGCCTTGCGGCGATCGCCGAAGCCCGGCGCCTTGACCGCTGCAACCTTCAGCCCGCCGCGCAGCTTGTTGACGACGAGCGTGGCCAGCGCCTCGCCCTCGACGTCCTCGGCGATGATCAGAAGCGGCTTGCCCGACTGCACGACGGCTTCCAGCACCGGCAGCATCGCCTGCAGGTTGGACAGCTTCTTCTCGTGGATCAGCACGTAGGGCTCATCGAGTTCGACGCGCATCTTGTCCTGGTTGGTGATGAAATACGGGCTGAGATAGCCGCGGTCGAACTGCATGCCTTCGACCACCTCGAGCTCGGTCTCGGCGGTCTTGGCTTCCTCGACCGTGATCACCCCCTCGTTGCCGACCTTCTGCATCGCCTCGGCGAGGAAGCGGCCGATCTCGGCATCGCCATTGGCGGAAATCGTGCCGACCTGGGCGATCTCGTCGTTCTTGGTCACCTTGCGGGCATTGGCCTTCAGCTCGGCGACGATCGCGTCCACCGCCTTGTCGATGCCGCGCTTCAGGTCCATCGGGTTCATGCCGGAGGCGACCGCCTTCGCGCCCTCCTTCACGATCGCTTGGGCCAGAACGGTCGCGGTCGTGGTGCCGTCGCCGGCCAGATCGTTGGTCTTCGAGGCCACTTCGCGCACCATCTGCGCGCCCATGTTCTCGAACTTGTCCTCCAGCTCGATTTCCTTGGCGACGGTGACGCCGTCCTTGGTGATGCGGGGCGCGCCGAACGACTTGTCGATCACGACGTTGCGGCCCTTGGGGCCGAGGGTCACCTTCACCGCATTGGCGAGGATGTCGACGCCGCGCAGCATCTTCTCGCGCGCCTCGCTGTGGAATTTCACTTCTTTGGCAGCCATTGGATCACTCCTTCGATAGGCAGTTTTCGTTGACCGGTGGATTGCACGAAGAAGCCGTCAGGCGGCCTTCTTCAGTTCCGCGGTCTGCTCGATCACGCCCATCACGTCGCTCTCCTTCATGATGAGCAGGTCCTCGCCGGCGAGCTTGATCTCGGTGCCGGACCATTTGCCGAACAGGATGCGGTCGCCGACCTTGACGTCGAGTTCGATGAGCTTGCCGCTCTCGTCGCGGGCGCCCGGACCGACGGCGACGACCTCGCCCTCGCTCGGCTTTTCCTTGGCGGTGTCGGGAATGATGATGCCGCCGGCCGTCTTCTCCTCGGCTTCGATCCGACGGACGACGATGCGGTCATGCAGGGGTCGGAACTTCATGTCGTTCTCCTTCAAGGACAAACAGGTGTTGAAATTCCTCCGCGGCCGCCTGCGTTGCGGCGGACGCGGGGCTCGCGCGGCCCGTAGGGCGCCGCGCGGGCGTTGATTTGGTTTTGCCGATTTTGCCTTTCAAGAGCTCTGCGGAAATTTTTCGCGAACAGCGCAACCCACTGTTCCGGCTCGATATTCCGCTAGAGCAATGTCCGACCAGGTTGAACCAGTTCTGTTTCTCCGATGGCGAGGCGATCCGCCAGGAAGGCGGTGCAGGCCGTGCTGGTGGCACGGCCCAGTCCGCCTGACGCCGCGGGCGCCCGCCAGCGGGAAACCCTTCGGGCCGGGTTAATTCGGGCCAAATCCGTCGGTCTTCGGACTTGGCCGTGCCACCAGCACGACCGCGCCGAAGACCTCGACCTTGGCCCGAATTCCCTCCGGCAGAACGGTTCAACCTGATCGGACATTGCTCTAACTCAGAGCCTAGACGACCGCCCGGATGATGCTGCCGGTCGGCAGGTGCGTCGTAAACGACATGTGCATGCCCGACAGGTCGATCGAGCCCACCGTTTCGCCGTCCTCGAAGTGCAGATTGGCGTCGAACTTCTTGGCCAGCGACTTCATCGCCATGTTGTTCGGGTGCGTCGTAACGCGCAGGCTCTCGTAGCCCAGCGCGATCGCATGCCCGATCAGCCGCTTGAACAGCTGGCTGCCGATGCCCTTGTGCTGCAGGTGACGTTCGACGGAAAAGGCGATCTCGCCGGTCGGCGGGTCGAGGTCGGGCCGCTCGTGCAGTTCCGCCGCGCCATGCACCTCGCCGTTCTCGACATAGCCGATCACGGTCGCCCCCTGTGAGAAGCAGCGCGCAGCATAGGACGCGACGAAAACGTCGTCCGTCATGCCGTTGAAGCGGTCGCGCCGGCTTTCCGGGTCAAGTCTGAGCAGGTGCTCGCGAAAACTCGCAAGATCGGATGGCCTGAGCTGGCGGATCTGACCCGCGGGCTTCGGCCCTGAATGCTTGCTCTGTCTCATATTCGCGATCCTCGTGGTCCTCCCGCGAGTCGTCGACCTATCGTCCGCGCTGATATTGTGCAGCGCACAAAAAAATTCAAGTCCGCGGGCGGCAGAGTAGCGATTTCGCCGCCCGCGCCGATGCGAGTGCGGCCAATCGGCATCACCCGTCCGGCGGCCATGTGCCGCACGTTCGTCATAAGTTGAACTTTTTTGTCATCTTATATCAATCTACTCTGGAATAATTCCAAAAAGCAGCGCATATACGTTAAACAGGCCAAGCAGCCGGACCGTCCAAGGAAAGCAATTCGATGCGCCTCACCCGCCAGACCAACTATGCCGTCCGCATCATGATGTATTGTGCGGCCAACAGCGGCCGGCTGAGCCGCATTCCCGAGATCGCATCGGCCTATGGCGTGTCGGAACTGTTTCTGTTCAAGATTCTGCAACCGCTCGTCGAAGCACGACTTGTCGAAACCGTGCGCGGCCGCAACGGGGGCGTTCGGCTCGCGCGCGAAGCTTCGGAGATCACCCTGTTCGACGTCGTCCGCGTCACGGAGGAAAATTTCGCCATGGCGGAATGCTTCGAGAACGACGCCGCCGATTGCCCGCTGATCGATTCCTGCGCGCTGAACGCCGCCTTGCGCAAGGCGCTGGGCGCCTTCTTCGACGTGTTGGAGAGCTACACGATCGAGGATCTGGTCAAGGAACGCACCGACGTCCGCCTCCTGCTCGGCATCTCGTCGCCGGTGCTGCCGGTCGCCGCTGCGAGCTGACAATTCCTAAAGCGTCGCCGATTGCGGCAGCACGAAAGGCGCTCCTCCGGCCGGCGTCACGCCGACTCTCAGGCCGCATTCGAACACCCGGCTGATCCGTTCGTCGACGAGGACCTGGTCCGGTCCACCCACCGCCTCCGCCCTCCCATGATGCATCATCACAATCCTGTCGGCGAACATCGCCGTCAGGTTGAGGTCGTGCAGGATCGCCACCACGCCGCCCCCCGCCTTGGCGAAATCGCGCGCGATTCCCATGATGATCAGCTGGTGCTTGATATCGAGGCTGGACACCGGCTCGTCGAGCAGCAGGAACCGTGCCTGGCCGTCGAGAACCGGCTGCCAGACCTGGCACAGCACGCGGGCGAGCTGGACCCGCTGCTGCTCGCCGCCGGACAGTTCCTGATAGAACCGACCGGCGAAGCCGGCGAGGTCGACGCGCCTCAGCGCCTCCTCGGCCAGATGCGCCAGTGCCGGACCCGTCACGCCCGAAAGCCCGCTGGTCAGGCCGAGGCGCACGATCTCCAGCACGGTGAACGGGAAGGACAGGCTCGTCGCCTGCGGCAGCACGGCGCGCAGCCCCGCCATCTCCCAGGGCTTCATCGTCCGCAGTTCGCGGCCGGCGAACATGATCGATCCGCGATAGGCCCATTCGCCCGAGATTGCCTTCAGCAGCGTGGTCTTGCCGGACCCGTTGGGCCCGACGATGGCCGTCACCTGCCCGGCTTCCGCCTGCAAGCTCACACCGGCGACGATTCGCTTGGCGCCTATGTCGACGCCGACCTCGCTGAGTTCGATCACGGCACCCTCACAGGTCGACGACGCCGCGTCTGCGCAGCAGGATCCAGAGGAAGAACGGGGCGCCGGCCGCCGCCGTGACGATGCCGATCGGCAGTTCGGCCGGCGAAACGATCGTGCGGCTGACCGAATCGGCGAGCAGCAGCAGACCGGCGCCGAGCAGTGCCGCGGCCGGAAGCAGGTAGCGGTTGTCGGGACCGATCACCAGCCTGAGCAGGTGCGGCACCACGATGCCGACGAAGCCGATGCCGCCCGACACCGCGACCGAGGCGCCGACCGCGCCCGCCACGGTGACGATGGCCACCGACTTCACCTGCTGCACGGGAATGCCGAGATGGCTTGCGGCCGATTCGCCCAGCGCCAGCGCGTTAAGCCCGCGCGCCAGGAACGGCGCCGCGGCGAGCGCGAGCGCGATGATCGGGCCGGCGGCGGCAATCTTGAGCCATGTTGCCCCCGCCAGCGACCCGAGCCCCCAGAAGGTCAGGTCGCGCAGTTGCCCATCGTCGGCGATATAGACCAGCAGCCCGGAGAACGCTCCCGCCATCGCGCCGAGCGCGATGCCCGCCAGCAGCATCGTCGCAACCGAGGTCTGGCCGCGCCGCGTCGCGACACGGTAGAGCACCAGCGTCGTCAGCAGCCCGCCGAGGAAGGCGGCCAGCGGCAGCGAGTAGATGCCGAACAGCGCGGTGAGCGGCGCGAGCGACGTGCCGCCCAGAACGATGACGGAAATCGCGCCGAGTCCCGCGCCGGCGGAGACGCCGACCAGCCCCGGATCGGCCAGCGGATTGCGGAACAGGCCCTGCATCACCGCGCCCGACACGGCGAGCGCCGCGCCGATGAGAACGCCGAGCACGGCGCGCGGCAGCCTGATGTCCATGACGATGATGCGGTCGCGCGCCGACATCGCGCCCTGCTCTCCCATTCCCAGCATTTCGGTCAGCACCGACAATGCGGACGCATCCGAAGCGCCGGACGCCAGACTGAACAGAAAGATATGGCCGAGCGCGACCGCGAGGATGACGATGGCCAGCCGCGCCCGCTGGCGCCGGTCGCCCTCGTGGGAAGCTGCCCGCATATTGGCCGGCATGGGGATGGCGACTTTCTGCAGCAAGGCTGCGGCTCAGTTGACGACGCCGTCGCCGTAGAGCGCCTTGGCCAGATCGCGCGCGGCACTTGCCGTGCGCGGTCCGAAGCCGAGCAGATAGGCGCCGTCCATGCGCAGGATCGCGTCGTTCCGCACCGCCGGCGTCTGCGACAGCGCCGGATGCGCCTTTAGATCGCTGTTCGCCGCTGCATGATTGCCCTGGTGCTCCATCATCAGGATCAGGTCCGGCTTCGCGGTAACGATCGCCTCGTCGGTGAGCGGCTTGTAGCCGGCGAATTCGCCGACCGCGTTGATGCCGCCCGCCATCCTGATGATCCCTTCGGCCGCGGTGCCCGTGCCGGCGGCGAGCGCCTTGCCGCCCTGCATCGACAGGATGAACAGCACCCGCCTGCGCGCGGAAATGCCCGCCGTCGCGGCGATGGCCGCGTCGATGTCCGCCTTCACCTCGGCGACGAGGGCCTCGGCCTTGTCCGGCACGCCGAGCGCAGCGCCGACGGCGCGGATCTTCTCAAGAATGCCCGGCTCGTCGAACCCCTCCGGGACGGTGGCGAAGGGAACGCTTGCCTTCCTCAGGACCTCGATGGCTTCCGGCGGCCCGCTGCCCTCGATGGTGAGGATCGCGTCCGGCGCGATGCCGAGCACGCCCTCTGGCGAGATCGCGCGCATGTAGCCGATATCGGGCAGCGCCAGCGCGGCGTGCGGATAGACGCTCGTCGAATCCCGTCCCGCCAGGCGTTTCTCCTCGCCCAGCGCATAGACGATCTCGGTGACGGATCCGCCGATCGCGACGATCCGCTGCGCGCTCGCCACCGAGGCCGCGTCCTCGGCCGAGCGGGCTTTCGGCGTCGGCGCGGCAAGTGCAGCCAGCGTCAGCGCGACAGTCGCCGCCCACATCGCGGCCCGGCGCGCCCGCGTCGTGCGAAGGAAATAGGTCATGGCTTGCTCCTCAGGCTGCGGTCGAGCGCGGTCCGCGCGGCAGGTTTTCGACCAGGCCGCGCCAGTCGCCGCGTTCGAACGATCCTTCGCCGCGCTTGCCGAAGAACTGGATGATCAGACGCCCATCCGCCCCGTAGGCTTCGAGCGAGGTCACGTGGCCCTCGCTTGCCGGCTTGCGCACCGCCCATACCTCGCGGATGTGGTCGAGCCGCAGATGCAGGTGGAAGGTCTCGTCCAGCACGTTGAGCCACGGCCCCATCGGCTTGATTTCTTTCACTGGTCCGCTGTGGATCTGAATGCAGCCGCGATTCCCGACGAAGCACATGATCGGGATCTGTTCGTTGGCCGAGATCCGCATCATCGCCGCCACCGAGTCGTGATCGACCGGCCAGGCGAAGTCTTCGCCCACCAGGTGCACCGCCTGCTGGCGCGTCAGTTGCAGGTCCCGCAGGATCGAGACGAACTGGTGCACGTCGGTCATCGCCGACCAGCGCGCGCGAAGCTCCTCGACGTCCGCCGCCGGCTTTGTCGCAGATCCGATCGTGGCGACAGGCGCGACGACGCGCAGCTCCTGTTTCTGGTCCGGATGCAGCAGCGCCGCCACGAGGTCCTCGTAGGCCTCGACATTCGAGGCCGGCCGCAGGTGAACCTTGTGCACCGCGCCGCCCTCGTCATCGAAGAACTGCAGGCTGCGGCGGACGGCGCCGTCCGTGTCGGTCTTCGCCACGGCGTAACCATGCGCCCAGACCTTCGGGAAAATGCGCAGGTCGATCTGCGCGCCGAGCGCCATTGCGGCATGTTCGCCGAAAACCACCTTGTCGTAGACGCCGATCTTCTCGTGCACGGCGCTCTCGTTGCGGGTCAGCGCCATGACCTCGCCCAGCGCCTCCATCCCGGCCAGGAAGGCGGCGACGTCGGGGCGGATTCGGCGAACCCCCTCGCCGACCCAGGCGGCGACGAACTCGGCTTCCGATATCCCGAGCTGCGCGGCGAGGTCGCGCTCGCGTATTTTCGGATTGTCGCTGCGCGCCTGGCGGATCGCGGCTGGCGTGGGTCTTGCTGCGCTCATGAGGTCCCGTCCTGAATCTGATGTCGATGCGTTACTTGTTGAGGATCAGCTTGCCCTGCCGGGTGATCTTCAGCCGGTAGAGCGCGCCGTGGTGGTCGATGCCGATCTCGTGCTCGCCGCGGAACAGCGTCGCGCTGTCGATCCGGCGCAGCGGAACCGGCGATGCCGGGCGCGAAAGGCTGTCGCGGTCGATGAGCCTGTGATCGCCATCGGCCGGCTCGTCGAAGGAAAATCTCGTGTTCACGGCGGCATGTCCCTTCTTTGCGCTCTGCCAGCACTGGCCGGCGCGGCGAAATCGCGATATCGATTGTTGACACCGATTATCATGTTTTATAGGGAGTGCAATACCGGAGTAAACGAGTCAAGTTTAAATTCGGATCACACGCGATACGAGCCAGCCCCGCGCCAGCCAGTGATCACCAGACAGCAGGAGCGACGATATGGGGCGGGCGGTACAGAACAGGGCGGCGCTATGCGCCGCCGCGATGGCGGCATTCGCGGCGATGGACACGGTCGGCGCACAGGAGGCCGACATTGAATCGCAGGACGAACAGGTGACGGCCGAGAACGACAAGACGGGCCGCGTCACGCAGCTCCAGCGCGTCGTCATCGGCGCCGGCCGGGAAAAGGTGGCGATCGACACGCCGCAGGCTGTGAGCGTGGTCGAACAGGAAGAGATCGACGAAGCGCAGCCGCAGACGGTCGGTGAGGTTCTGAGGCGGGTTCCGGGCGTGAACGTCTCCGGTTCGGAACGCGCCACCGGCCAGACCTTCAACATTCGCGGCATCGGCGCGCCGGAATCGGCCAATGAAGAGGGTCGCATCATCGTCACGGTCGACGGCGCCCAGAAATATTACGAGCAGTACCGGATGGGCGGCTTCTTCTCCGATCCCGAACTCTACAAGAAGGTCGAGGTCCTGCGCGGCCCGGCCTCCTCGACGCTCTACGGTTCCGGCGCGCTCGGCGGCGTCATCAACTTCACCACCAAGGATGCATCCGACTTCATCGCCCAGGGCGACACAGGAGCGCTGCGGCTGAAGGGCGCTTTCAATTCCAACCGCAACGGCTGGCTCGGCTCGGCGATCTTCGCCCAGCGGCTCAACGAAAACGCCGAATTCCTGCTCACCGGCAATTATCGCCGCGCCGATTCCTACGTAACGGGCGACGGCAGCGAAATCCGCAGCTCCGATTTCGCTGCCTGGTCCGGCCTCGCCAAGGGCACGTTCAGGGTCGGCGACGAAGGCACGCTGCGCCTTTCCTACCAGCAGTGGGACTCCGATGCCGACGATCAGGACTACGCCCAGGTCGGGACCGAGCCGCTGTTCGGCACCGTCGACCGCCACGTCGTCGACAAGACGGCGGTCGTCTCCTACGAGAATCCGTTCTCGGACAATGACCTCATCGACCTGAAGATCTCGGCGTCGTTCTCCGATACGACGGTCGACCAGACCGATGCCGGAAACCCGGACTTCGGCCTGACCTGCGCGACCAGCACCGTGTTCTGCGATGCGGAATACGGCTACCAGACGTGGCAGTTCAACGCCCAGAACACCAGCGAATGGCGTGGCGCGAACTGGGAGAACTTCCTGACCTATGGCTGGCAGACCTCCTACCAGATCCGCTCGGCAACGGCGTTCGACCTGTCGGGCGCACCCATTGCCTACGGACACCACCCGGAAGGAACCGACCTCAAGACCGGCCTGTTCGTCCAGAACGAGTTCATCTGGAACGACCGCCTGACGCTCATCCCGGGCCTGCGGCTCGACTACCGCAAGCTCTCCCCCGACAGTTCCACCACCCTGGCGGAGGAATCCGACGACGTTGCCTTCTCGCCGAAGATCGCCGCCCTCTACAAGTTCAACGACACTTTCTCGATCTTCGGCTCGGTCGCCCACACCGAGCGCTTCCCGACTCTCGACGAGACCTTCTCGACGCCCTATCCGAGTCTCGACCTGACAAAGGAGAAGTCGAACAATTTCGAAGCCGGTTTTGCCGTATCGGCGTTCGACCTGATCCAGGACGGAGACGGCGTGCAGTTGAAGACGACCGGTTTCTACAACGACATCACCGATCTCATCTACCGCCAGTGTTCGAGCGCCTCGTCATGCCTGGCGGGCGGCGACGACACCCAGTATGTGAATCTCAGGAGCGCCGACATCTACGGCGTCGAGATCGAAGCCGCCTACGATTCCGACTTCGTGTTCGCCAACGCGGCCTACACCTACACGATCGGCAAGAACACCTCGCCGGATGCCACGCCCCTAACCGAGTATCTGACAACCGTCGCGCCGCACGAGCTGAAGCTCACCCTTGGCGGCAAGGTGCCCCAGCACGATCTGCGCTTCGGCTGGAACGCGCGATTCGTCGCCGGTCCGCAGGATTCTCTGCGCGAAGATTCCGACGCGACCAGTGGGCGCTATTCCTCCGCCTTCGACGTTCACGACATCTTCGTCGCCTGGACGCCGAAGGAGGGCGCGATGCGCGGCTGGGAGGTGCATGGCGGCATCGATAACCTCTTTGACCGGCAGTACAAGGAGTTCCTCATGAACGACCCGGCAAAGGGCCGCACCTTCAAGCTCTCGCTCGCGAAGCAGATCGGCTGGTGATCGTGCGGCTCGCGGCATCGCTCCTCGCGCTGACCTCCCTGGCCGCGGTGCCGCTCGCTCCGGCGCGGGCGCAGACCGCCGCGCCGGAGCGGCACGTCTCGCTCGACCTCAACGCCCTGCAGCCGTCGGAAGGCGGCTGCAGGCTGACCTTCGTGGTGGCGAACGGCCTCGACACCCCGATCGACCGCGCGGCGTTCGAAATGGCGCTGTTCGACAAGGCGGGCGTCGTCGACCGCCTGACCGTGCTCGACTTCAAGGCGCTGCCCGCTGGCAAGACCAAGGTCAGCCGCTTCGACCTCAAGGGCGTCGACTGCGCCAATGTCGGCCGCGTGCTGATCAACGAAGCGACCGACTGCGGCGGCGCCGGCACCCCGGCCGACGCGTGCCTCGCCGCCCTGAAGACGCAGTCGACCTCCGGCATTTCCTTCGGCAGGTAAATGTCCGTTCTCGCCGCGCCGCCCGACGCCCACCCGACCCGCCGACACGATCGGAACCCGTCATGAACCTGTTGCGTCTGCACGAGCTCGCCTCCGCCCTTGGCGACGGCCTTCATCCCGACCTCGCCCGCCTGTTCGAGGAGCGTGCCCGCGTCGAGACCGATCCGCAGGTGGTTCGGCTCTGCGACCATGGCGTGCCCGAGCGGGCCGGACCTTCTCCCGTCGGCCGGGCCGGCCTATTTGTCCCGGGAAACGTTCTTCGCGTCATCGGTCGCGCGGCCGCGGAACAACCGCCGGCCAGCCGGCACAGCCTGAAAGGAACCCGTTGATGTATATTGCCATGAACCGCTTCAAGGTTGCCCGCGGCGCCGAAGAGGATTTCGAAAACATCTGGAAGGGGCGCAATTCCAGCCTGCACGAGATGCAGGGCTTCAAGGAGTTCCACCTCCTCAAGGGGCCGGTCAACGAAGCCGAAGGCTATACGCTCTACGCCTCCCACACGGTCTGGCAGAGCTTCGAGGATTTTTCGGCCTGGACGAAATCCGAGCAGTTCCGCGCCGCCCACCGCAATGCCGGCACGACGAAGCCGACCTATCTCGGCCCTCCGGTCTTCGAGGGCTTCTCCGTCATCGAAGGCGCCTGAACGCCTTCCCGCTATCCGGTATCGCCCCTCCCGCGCGACCGTCGTGCCGGCGGCGGAAGGCCAGCCGCCCGGTCCGCGCACGCACACCTCCGTCATACCGGCGGCCAAAGGCCAGCCGGTATCCATTCTTCTCTCCGGCTACACGCCGAAAACGCCTGCCTCCGCGGCATTTCCGGCAGTGCCCACTTGCCGGCGATCAATGGTTCCCGGCTGGCCTCCGGCCGCCGGGAAGACGGCCGCGAGATATCCCCCGAGGGGGAGATAGAGGCTCCCCCGTGCATCGATCGCCCCCGGAAAAAATTGTCTTTCGCCGACAACACCTTGTTCCCATTCACCATTCACCACTCACCATTCACTTTTTTTATCCACGCCCTTTCCAGCCTGCCGCATCATGTGCCCCGGTGCGACGCAAAGGAGCCGGCGGTGAGGGGAAAGGCGAAGACAGGGAGGGGGCAGGAGGTGCTTTGCAGCATCGTCTCGACCCTGCTTGCCCTCGCGGCCCTCACAGAACGCGCCGCCGGCGACACGCCATGGGTCCGCTTCAGCGTGCTGTGGGCCGCCCGGCAGGCCGACCTGATCGCGCGGGACTACGTCGCCGGCTCGACCTGGAACGCGGCCGGCCGGCTCTGGTCGCCCGCTCTGCCCAACGTCCGCTACGGCACCGGGCCGGCCTACGCGCTCGACATCGCCGCCTCGCTGCGGGCGCTGGCGGTGGTCATCAGCGGCATCGCCGCCTATCTCCGGCGCGTTGCGGTCTGGCGGCAGGATCAGGCATTCGGCGAGGGCAGCCGTGACGGCGGCTCGATCCACGGACTCGATGCCTTCGCCCGTAGGCTTCGGGAAGCCCTCTCGCCGGTCGAGCTCCGCGACACGTCGTAGAGAATCGCAGGGGACAGTTTACTTTCTTTCCGCTCGCGCAAACCTCGCACGGGCCGCGCCCTTCTGCGGAAAAAAGTAAACTGTCCCCGGCGCCCAACTCCCTCAGCCGCCCGCGCAAGCCTTGCACGGGCGACGCCCTCGTGCGGAAAAAAGTAAACTGTCCCCGGCACTTAACTCCCCCCGCCGTCATGCTCGTGCTTGTCCCGAATGGGCAACGCCGGCGCGCTGGAGTCCGGGTCCCGCTGCGCGGTCCCGGAATGACGCAGGAGCCCCGACCAACGCCCTCAGCTCGCCGCCAGCAGGCTCGCATTTCCCCCTGCTGCCGTGGTGTCGACGCAGACGGAGCGCTCGTGCGCGTAGGCGGCCGGGAAGATCGTCTCGGCGATCAGCGGCACGATCGGGCCGCGTTTCTCCGCCAGGATCTGGCGGATTTCGCGCGCGGTCGCCCCGGCCCTTGAATAGGCCACGGCATCGACCGTCGTCGCGGCGAGCTCGCCCTGCATCAGCGTCCCGTCCAGCACCTCGAGCGGCAGGCCCTTGCCGGTAAGCGGCTGCAGCGCGGCGGCGGCTTTGGGCGCCACGGCCACCACCGCATTGCCGGCCGCGAGGGCCTGGACGACCTGGGCCAGCAGCGAGTCCGGATCGGGCCCGAGGCACAAAACCCGCCCGCGCGGCACCAGCGTCAGCGTGTTGGATTCGCCGGTCGGACCGGCCAAGTCGACCGGGTCGAATTCGGTGGCTGCCGCCGCCGCGATTGCCTCGCCCGCCTTGCCGCGCAGATGTTTGCGCAGGATCGCAACGCGGTCGGCGCGCGACGCCCAGTCGCCCATCCGCGCATCCGGGAACCGCCGCGGCAGGGCAACCGCCTCGGCCTGGCCGACGTCTCCCGTGGCCACGGAAGACTTGCGGAAGCGGCGCAGGTAGTGCGGCCCCCCCGCCTTCGGGCCGGTGCCCGACAGCCCCTCCCCGCCGAACGGCTGCGAGCCGACGACGGCGCCGATCTGGTTGCGGTTGACGTAGACATTGCCGGCATGGATCCGGTCGATGATCCGCTGCACGCGCGCTTCGATGCGGGTGTGCAGCCCGAAGGTCAGCCCGTAGCCCTTTGCATTGACGTTGGCGACCACGAGGTCGAGCTCTTCCGGTTCGAAACTCGCGACATGCAGCACCGGGCCGAAGATCTCGCGCTCCATCTCGGCGATGCCGGAAACACGGAAGATGTGCGGCGCCACGAACAGCCCCTCGCCCGGCTCATCGAGCTTGGCGATCAGCCGGCCCTTGGCTTCCATCGCAGCGCAATAGGCCGCAATGGAATCGCGCGCCTCGGCGTCGATCACCGGGCCGACGTCGGTGGCGTAGAGCCACGGATCGCCGACGGTCAGCGCCTTCATCGCGCCGCTCAGCATCTCCAGCACCTTCTCCTCCACGTCGGACTGCACATAGAGGATGCGCAGCGCCGAGCAGCGCTGGCCGGCGCTCTGGAAAGCCGAGGCCAGGATGTCGCGCACCGCCTGTTCGGGCAGCGCGGTCGAATCGACCACCATGGCGTTCAGCCCACCGGTCTCGGCGATCAGCATGGCGTCGGGCACCGCCGTCTCGGCGAGCTGCCGTTCGATGATGCGGGCAACGTCCGTCGAGCCGGTGAAGCAGACGCCGGCAATCCTCGGATCGGCCGTCAGCGGTGCGCCGGCCGACGGGCCGTCGCCGGGCAGGAGCTGCAGCGCGTCTTCCGGCACGCCCGCCTCGTGCAGGAGTCGGACCGCCCTCGCCGCAATCAGCGGCGTCTGCTCGGCCGGCTTGGCGATCACCGCATTGCCCGTGACGAGCGCTGCCGCCACCTGTCCGGTGAAGATCGCCAGCGGAAAGTTCCACGGGGAGATGCAGGCGATGACGCCGCGTGCGGAAGTCCCCGTCTCCGCCTTCGCAGCCTCCGCTGCATAGTAGCGCAGGAAATCGACCGCCTCGCGCAACTCGGCCACGCCGTCGGCCAGCGTCTTGCCCGCCTCGCGGGTACAGAGCGCCAGGAACTCGGCCTCGTGGGCCTCGTAGAGATCGGCCGCGCGCAGCAACGCCGCGGACCGTTCCGCGACCGGCGTCGCCGTCCAGGCCGGGAATGCCGTGACCGCCCGTCCGACCGCGTTCTTCACCGCGCCGGCGTCGGCCTCGCGCACCGTGCCGACGATGTCGTCCGGCTTTGCGGGGTTGACGATCTGCCGCTCGCTGCCCGTGCCGCCCGCCGTCCAGCGGGTCTGCTCTGAAAACTGTCCACGTCCTTTGTGGATCTCCGACAATGCGAGCGGGTCGTTGAGATCGTGGCCGACGGAGTTCCTGCGCGACGGCAGGAAGATCTCAGACGGGAAAGGAATGAGCGGATTATGCGCGCTGCCCTGGTTTTCCACGACGTCGAACGGGTCCCGCGCAATGATTTCGGGACTAACCTCCTCGTCGACGATCTGGTGCACGAAGGACGAATTGGCGCCGTTCTCGAGCAGCCGCCGCACCAGATAGGCGAGCAGGTCGGAATGCGAGCCGACCGGCGCATAGATGCGGCAGCGCGTGCCCTCGCTCGCCCGCACCGCCTCGTGCAGCGCCTCGCCCATGCCGTGCAGGCGCTGGAACTCGAAGGCGGACCTGTCCGGCGCCATCGCCAGGATCGCCGCCACCGTATGCGCATTGTGCGTGGCGAACTGGGGATAGATCCGGTCGGTCATGCCGAGCAGCTTTTTCGCGCAGGCGATGTAGGAGACATCGGTGTTGGCCTTGCGGGTGAACACCGGATAGCCGGCCAGCCCCAGCGTCTGCGCGCGCTTGATCTCGGAGTCCCAGTAGGCACCCTTGACCAGCCGAACCATGATGCGCCGGTCGAGCCGTTTCGACAGCGCGTAGAGCCAATCGATGACGTGGTGCGCCCGCTTGCCATAGGCTTGTACGACGACGCCGAACCCGTCCCAGTCGGTCAGTTCCGGGTCGGCGAGCACGCGTTCGATGACGTCGAGCGACAGGTCGAGCCGGTCCGCCTCCTCGGCGTCGATGTTGAGGCCCATGCGCGCATGCCGCGCCGCATGGCACAAAGACCGGAGCCGGTCCGCCATAACCGGGAGCATCGTTTCGCGCTGCGACTGCTCGTAGCGCGGGTGAAGTGCCGACAGCTTGACCGAGATGCCGGAATTGTAGCGGATGTTGGTGCTCGACGCGCCGCTGTTGAGCGACGAGATCGCGTCCGCATAGGCGCGGAGGTAGCGCAGCGCGTCGGCTTCCGTGCGCGCGGCCTCGCCCAGCATGTCGAACGAATAGAGATAGCCCTTGCGGCTGTACGGCTTTCCGCGCCGCACCGCTTCCTCGATCGTGCGCCCGAGCACGAACTGCTCCCCCATCTCGCGCATCGCCGCCGACACGGCGGTACGGATCACCGGTTCGCCCAGTCGGCGCACCATGCCGCGCAGCGTGCGCTCGATGCCGCCCTCGCCCTCGTCCAGCACCCGCCCCGTCAGCGCCAATGCCCAGGTCGAGGCGTTGACGAAGATCGAGCTCGATTCGCCCGAATGCGCCGACCAGTCGTGCGGGGCGATCTTGTCCTGGATCAGATCGTCCATCGTCTCGGCGTCCGGCACCCGCAGCAGCGCCTCGGCCAGGCACATCAGCGCCACTCCTTCCTTGGTGGAAAGGCCGTATTCGGAGAGGAACACCTCCATCAATTTGGGGTCGGAGGAAGAGCGCACAGCGTCCACCAGCTCGACGGCGCGGGCCGAAATCGCCGCGCGCTGGCCTTCATCCAGCTCCGCGCTGGCGACCAGCCCTCGCAGGACTGCATCCTCGTCGGCGAGATAGGCTTTGCGCAAATCGTCCCGGAGCGAAGCGAGCGTCGGCATGTGCGGTCAGGTCCCGGATGGAGTCTCGAGCAGTCGCGCGAAGATAGCACAAGGCGCGCCAATCGCCGGTCCGAACATGTTGACCTTGCGCGTCGAATGGATCGATATTGGCATCCATCTCGAACCGATCGGCCTGCCATCATGGATAGTCTGGACCATCTGGACCGCATCGACCGCAACATCATCGCTGCGCTTTCGACAAACGGGCGCCTGTCCATGGCCGCGCTCGGCGCCAAGGTCGGCCTGTCGAAGACGCCGGTGCAAGCTCGCGTGCGCCGGCTTGAAGAGGCCGGCTACATCCGCGGCTACCAGGCGGTGGTCGACCGCGAGAAGATGGGCGAAGGCCATGTCGCCTTCGTCCAGGTCAAGCTGTCGGACACCCGCTCCGAGGCGCTCGACGCCTTCAACCGCGCGGTCCGCCTCGTGCCCGAGATCGAGCAATGCCACATGATCGCGGCCAACTTCGACTACCTGCTCAAGGTCCGCACCCGCGACATCGGCGCCTACCGCCGCGTGCTCGGCGAGCGCATTTCCGCCCTGCCGCACGTCGCGCAGACCTCCACCTATGTGGCGATGGAGACGGTGAAGGACAGGTAGATGAGACGAGGCTCAGGCTGCAGTGATATCCGTCAGTCCGAAATCCACGCCCTTGAAAAGCAGGGGGACGTCCAGGCGGCGGGCGCAGGCATAGGCGAAGCAATCACCGAAATTGAGCCGTGCGGGATGACGTCCCTTGCCGAAGCGGTCGAACGCATCGAGAGCTGTCGCGCCGATTTCGTCGTCGATCGCAATCGTGGAAATCCCGGCCAGTTCCAAGAAGTCGCGCACTGCCTGCGTCGCGACGGGGACATCGAGATCGAGGACGCGTGCGACCGCTCCGCTCGTTTCCCAGACTGCGAGCGGCGACGTCATCCGCTTCTCGTAGCGCTGGGCACGCTCGAGCAGCTCAACTGCGTCTCCTTCGTTCGTGAGGATCGACGTCAGTGCGGACGCGTCGATGAACATCAGTCGCGCTCGTACAGGCTGTCGCGGAATGCCTTGTCGGCCGGACGGCCGGCGCGGGGACCGGCCTTGGCCCGCAGCTCGCGGGCGAACCTGACGCCCAGTTCGACGAGGCTCGGCTTCGCTAGCTCGCGATCGAGTTCGTTGCGAAGCGCGTCATGCACGGCACGCGTCAACCCCTGTCCCTTCAAGGCCGCGACCTTGCGGGCCAAGGCTTCGGTTTCGCGATTCTTGATATGAAAAGCCATCGCCGGTGTATCCTGTCTAAACAAAGGGATACACCACACCTTCACTGCATTCAATTCTCGGGAGACGTCCCCGTATCCAATGTCTTCAGAAACGCCACCAGCGCCTTCTTCTCGCGCTCCGACAGGGTCAGCGGCTGCAGCTCCGTTTCGCCCCTCGGCGGCTGTGGCGCGGCGGCGTAGTGCTCGATCATATCCTCGATTTTCGCGATCTGGCCCGAATGCATGTAGGGCGGGCGCGACGCGGCGCCGCGCAACGACGGCGTCTTGAACGCGCGGACCATCAGCGGATCGTCCTTCGCCACGAAGCGCAGTTCGCCGCACTGCTCCGGCTTCGCGTCGCTGTAGCGGCCGAGGCAGTTAAACGGATCGGACAGCGCCTTCGCAATCCCCGCGGCACGGCCGGAATCCTCCGGCAGTTCCGGCGGCTGCGGCACGCCGGTATTGTGGAAATGCTCGTCGCTGAAGCGCGGCCCGGCGTGGCAGGTGACGCAATTGGCGCGGCCGATGAACAGTCTCAGCCCGAGCCGCTCCGTCTCGTCGAGCGCCGCCTCGCCCTGCGGCGTTTCGTCGGCCGCGAGCGCCTTCGCGAACCGGTCGAAGCGCGTCTCCTCATGCCGGATCGAGCGTTCGAAGGCGGCGATCGACTTGCCGATATTGGCAAACACCGTGTCGATCTCGACCCGTTTCGGCTCGGGGATGGTCTGCCAGGCCGCCTGCTCTTCGGGCGTACCCAGCGGTCCGGCGTCTCGCGGAATGCCGGCAAGGTCGGGCAGCGGGCCGAAGATGCGCTCGTAGCGGTCCTTCAGCGACGCAGCGACGAAATGAGCATAGGCGGTGCGATTGCCGCCATGCTCGCGCGCGTCTTCCAGCGGTCCGAGCGCCTGCGCCCAAAGACTGTCCTTGCGCCCGTCCCAGAATTGCCAGGGGCTCCAAGCGACGCCGGCAAGCGGCATGGTCCGGCGATCGGTCAAACCCACCCCGCGGCCGAGCGGCCGGTCGTCCTGAAACTGGCGGTCGACCTGATGGCAGGTCGAGCACGACACGTCGCCATGCCCCGACAGGCGCGGCTCGAAGAACAGCGTGGCGCCCAAGGCCGCCGCCACACGATCGTCGGCGACCCGGTTCGACGGATCGGCGGGCAGCGGCGGCAGAGCGTCGAGGGAAAGCGAGGCGATGGTCGCCTTTTCGGCTTCGGTGAATTCGTCGCCGGAACAGCCGGCCGCGACAGCGAGAAGGGCGATCGCAAGCCCCGCGATTGCCCGGCGAAGCGCCTCAGAGGCTGAGGTTGAACGTGACATCGTCCTCCCCTGCCGCCGCCTTGACGTGAAGCTTGAACTCCCACCAGCCCGACATGTTGAAGCGCACGCCTTCGATCCGGTAGCGCCCCTCGCCCAGCGCGGCCGTCACCCGCGGCGCCGTCGGCAGACCGTGCCCGTGTTGCGGCATGCCGCCGTCCACCGCCATCTCGGCGCCTTCGACCGGCGCCCCGTCCGCCGTCTTTACCGTCGCGATCCAGTTGTGCAGCGTGTTGCGCTCGAACGCCGGATTCTCGGGCGCGATTTCGACGCCATAGAGGCCATTCGCCGTCGTCTTGCTCCGGGCGAGGTCCAGATCCGACGGCGGAGCCATGACGAAGATCATGTAGCCGACTGCCGCCGCGACAACGATGACGACCGCGCCGAGGGCAATGCCGATCTTGCCTTTGAGGCCCATCCGATACTCCTCTTTCAACATGCTCATCCGATTTTGCGGCGATCACCTAGGGCTTCCGGCAACTGGAAGGTCAAGCAGCTTTTCCGGCCTTGCCGCCGGGCCGAGCGAACCCTTATAGACCTAGCCGTCAAAGGAAGGGGATCGGATGGATCTCAAGGGCGTCGCCTCGGTCGGGGAATGTATGCTGGAGTTGTCCGCGCGCCCGGACGGCGCCTGGGATCTCGGCCATGCCGGCGACACGTTCAATACGTTGTGGGCGATCCGGGCGCTGACGGCGCTTCCCTGCGACTATGTCTCCGCCTTCGGCGACGACCCGTTCTCGGCAAGGCAGATTTCCTTCCTGGCCGGGGCCGGTATCGGCGTCGCGTCAAGCCCTGTAATCGAGGGCGCCCGGCCCGGCCTCTACGCGATCACGCTGACCGGAGCCGAACGGTCCTTCACCTACTGGCGCTCCGATTCAGCCGCGAAGCAGCTCGCCTCGCAGCCGGCCCAGCTGGCGAAAAGTCTTGAAAATCGGACGCTTGTCTATTTTTCCGGAATCACGCTGGCAATCCTGTCGCCGACCGCGCGCGAGACCCTGCTGGCCGCGGTTGCGGAGGCTCGCAAAGCCGGAAGCCTCGTCGCCTTCGATCCGAACTACCGTCCGCGACTGTGGGGGTCGGCGGATGAAGCGAAAGCAGTGATCGCAGCTGCGCTCGCCGTCTGCGACATTGCACTGCCGACGTTTCCGGACGAGGAGATGCTGTGCAGCGACGCCTCGCCCACTGCTACGGCCGATCGGCTCGCCAAAGCCGGCGTGCGCGAGATCGTGGTGAAGGACGGAGCGGACCCGTGTCTGGTTGCCGCAAACGGCGAACGGACCACGGTGCCGGCGGTTTACGTTGCCAACCCGGTCGACACGACCGGCGCCGGCGACAGTTTCAACGGCGGTTACCTGGCGGCGCGTTTGCTGGGCCAATCGCCTGTCGATGCGGCCAGAACCGGACATCGGGTTGCCGCCGCAGTCGTCCAGGTGCGCGGCGCGCTGGCGCCCCACGAAACGTTGCGATCGGCGTTCGCGCGGTCCTAGACGGTCTTCTTGCCCGAAAGCCGGCGTCGAAGCCGTGCAAGCCCCAGGAAGAAGCCGCCGATCCCGTTCGGCCCATACGGCTCGTAGGCGCGCAAGCCCGTGATCAGGCCATCCTTGGTCTCGGCGACGAACACCTGCGGGAATTTGAGGTTCTGGCCCGAATTCAGCGTATGGTCGGTGTCGATCTCGAAGGCGCCCGAAAGCCCATCCTCCGAGCCGAAGAAGTGTTTGGTTCGGAAGCCGAAACGCTTCATCACCGACAAGCCCCAGTCGATGCCTTCCTCGATCTCCGCCAGACCGGACATCAGCGGCTGCGGATAATGCGGATCGAAAAGCACGGCATCCGGTGCGAAACAGGCCAGCACCGCGGCCTTGTCGCGTGCTTCGAGCGCTCGAAATGTCCGTTCGAGAACCGCACGTGCCTGTGACACCGCAAACCTCCAATTGCCAGGTGGGGACGCTATGCGGATTCTTGCCCTTGGGGAAGCGTTCTAGCCCAGCCTGAACCGGTATTCCGTCACGTGCCGGTAGCGGTCGCCGGGCCACAGGATCGCCTGCGGGAAATAGGGCCGGTTGGGCGAATCGGGCCAGGCCTGTGCCTCGAGGCAGAAGCCGGCCCAGGCGCCGTATCTCCGGCCGCCCAGCCCGGGCGCCTCCCGCGCGACCTTGTGTCCGGCATAGAACTGCACGCCGGGCTCGGTGGTCCACATCTCCATCTCGACGCCTGAGGAAGCGCCTTGCGCCCACGCCGCCTGCCTTAACGGACCACGCTGCGACGAGAGGCAGAAGTTATGGTCGTAGACGATCTGTTCGCCGGCCTTTTCGAGCCGGATCGGACGCGACAGCTGGAAATCGAACTCGGTGCCTTCCACTGGTTGGACCACGCCGGTGGGGATCAGTTCGTCGTCGACCGGCAGGTAGGCTCCGCCGTGAATCACCAGCCGATGGTCGAGGATCGAGTCCGCGCCGCCGTCGTCGAGGTTGAAGTAAGAGTGGTTGGTGAGGTTGCACAGCGTCGGCTGGTCGGTCGTCGCCGACAGTTCGATCGACAGCGTGCCGGGCAGCTTGAGCCGGTAGGTGCAGGTGATTTCGAGATTGCCCGGAAAGCCCATGAAGCCGTCGGGGTCATGTAGCCTGAGGGTGATGAAGTCGCTGCCACGCATTTCCGGCGACCAGAGGCGCTTGCCGATGCTCATCGACCCGCCATGCAGTGTGTGCTTGCCCAGAAAATTGGTGTCGGCCTGATAGCGCTGCCCGTCGATCAGAAATTTTCCGCTGCCGATTCGATTGGCGTAGCGTCCGACGATTGCTCCGAAATAGGGCGATTGGGCCGGATAGTCGTCGAACCGGTCGAAGCCGATCACCAGCGGAGCATTGTGGCCGTCGAGGCGCAGATCCTGGAGGACTGCGCCCCATTCCATGACAGTGGCGGTCAGTCCGCCACCGGAGAGGCGGTAGCGATGGACGGCATCGCCGTCAGCGGTCGTTCCGAAGACCTCGCCGTCCATCGCTTGTCTCTCTTACTTCAGGCCGCCGATGCAGACATATTTGGTGTCGAGATAGTCCTCGATGCCCTGGTGTCCGCCTTCCTTGCCGAGACCGCTCTCCTTGACCCCGCCGAAGGGCGCCTCGACGGTCGTGATCAGCCCCTCGTTGATGCCGACCATGCCGTATTTCAGCCCTTCCATCACCCGGAAGGCGCGGTTGAGCGAGCCGGTATAGGCATAGGACGCGAGGCCGAACTGGGTGTCGTTGGCGAGCTGGATCGCCTCCTCCTCGGTCTTGAAGCGGAAAACGGGTGCGAGCGGCCCGAAGATTTCCTCCTGCATGAACATCATCTCCGGATTCGCATCGGCGATAACCGTCGGCTGGAAGAACGAGCCGCCGAGCTCATGGCGTTTGCCGCCGGCGACGATCCTGCCGCCCTTCGCTGTCGCGTCCTGGACGAATTCCTCGACCTTCGCGACGGCCTTGTCATCGATCAGCGGTCCTTGCTGAACACCCGCTTCGAGGCCGTTACCGACCTTCAGCTTGTTCGAAGCGGCGGCCAGCTTCTCGACGAATTCCTCATAGACCCCGTCCTGGACGAAGAAGCGGTTGGTGCAGACGCAGGTCTGGCCGGAATTGCGGAACTTGGCGACCATCGCGCCTTCGACCGCCTTGTCGATGTCGGCGTCGTCGAAGACGAGGAACGGCGCGTTGCCGCCGAGTTCCATCGACACCTTCTTCACGGTGGCGGCGCACTTCTCCATCAGAATCTTGCCGACCTCCGTCGAGCCGGTGAAGGTCAACTTGCGCACCAGCGGATTGGCGCAGATCTCGTCGCCGATCTCGCTGGCCGACCCGGTGACGATATTGACGACGCCTTTCGGGAAGCCCGCCTCTTCGCACAGTGCGCCCCAGGCGAGACCCGAATACGGCGTCTGCGAGGCGGGCTTCACCACGACCGTGCAGCCGGCGGCGAGCGCCGGGCCGATTTTGCGGGCGAGCATCGAGGACGGAAAATTCCACGGCGTGATCGCAGCGATCACGCCCACCGGCTCCTTGGTGACGAGGATGCGCCGCTCCGCCCAGGGGCTGGGCACCGTGTCGCCATAGGTACGGCGGCCTTCCTCTGCGAACCAGAGCACGTAGGCGGCGGAAATGCCGACCTCCCCCTTGGCCTCGGCGAGCGACTTGCCCTGTTCCATCGTCAGCAGTTCGGCCAACGCATCCTGATTCTCCAGGATCAGGTCATGCAGCTTGCGCAGCAGCTTCGAGCGGTCGATGGCCGTCGTCTTGCGCCAACCCTCGAACGCCAACTGCGCCGCCTCGATGGCGCGCCGCGTCTCGGCCTTGCCGGATTTCGGCACGGTGCCGATCTTCAGCGTCGTAGCCGGGTTGGTCACGTCGATCGTGGCGCCCGAATCCGCCTGCACCCATTCGCCGCCGATCAAATTCGCCTGGCGCATGTAGTGGCTGGTCTTCTGGAGCATGTCCTTGCCTCCTGGCGCCGCTCAGCGTGCGGCGATCTGTCTGATTTCGTCAAGCAACGCGCTGTCGACCGGAATGCCGTCGCGCTTCAACCGCGCACGCAGCTCGTGGCGTTTCGTTCCCGGCACGCGTGCGCCGTTCACCTGTTGGATGGCTTGCGCCATCGCGGCAAACCGCGCCACGGCTCTTACCCCACCGAAGGCTTCAGGATCAATCGCAATGATCAATTGCCCGCTTCCGGGGGGCGCGCCTTCGGCGTCGAAGAAGGAGGTCTGCTCATAGGCATAATTGGCGCCTGTCAGCCCGCCGGCGAGCAGCTCGACCATCAGCGCAAGTGCCGTTCCCTTGGCGTCGCCTGTCGGAAGCATGGTACCGGCGAGCGCCTCTTTCGCATCCGTCGTCGGATTTCCGTCCCGGTCGAACGCCCAGCCCTCGGGGATCGGCTCGCCTTTCTGGTTGGCGGCCATGATTCTGCCGCGCGCCACCTTGGACAGGGAAAGGTCGACGACGATCGGAAGGCCGCCCTCGACCGGACAGGCGAATGCGATCGGATCGGTGCCATAGAGAGGCGTCCGGCCACCCCAGGGCGAAATGCTGGCCGGAGCATTCGCGAACATCAGCGCGACGAGGCCCGCGTTGGCAAGCGCTTCAACGGCAAGCCCGGTGACGCCCGCATGATGCGACCGGGAAATGCCGGCGGCCGCGATCCCCTGCGACCGGGCCAAGCGCTGCAACTCCGCCGCCGCCAGATCGAGGGCCGGATAGGCGAAGCCGTGGGCCGCATCGACATGGATCGCGGACGGCTTTGTCAGGATCAGACGCGGCACCGCGTGGCCGTCGACCTTCCCGGCGCGGGCCTGGGCCGAATAGGCGGCGACACGGCGAAGCCCGTGCCCGCCCTGCCCCACCAGTTCCGCGCCGACTAGCGCATCGGCCACGCACAGCGCGTTGTCGACCGACGTGTTCGACGCACTCAGTGCCGCTGCGACCAGCGCGTGAGCGCTCTCGACGGTGAGGATTTCCTGGGTCATGCGTCCCTTCCTGCTCGAAAACTGGCCTCAGCCGAACACCATCTGGGCGATGGCGAGCCAGAAAGCGGTCGACGCGACCGCCATCGCTGTGCCGATGGTCATCGCATTGGAGGCCAGCGCCTGTCCGGTGCCGAACTGCGTGGCGATCAGGTAGGAATTGACTCCCGCCGGGAGCGACGCGGCCGCAACCGCCACCTTGGCGGTGAGCGGCGGCAGGCCGAACAGCCAGGCCATGACGACGGCCAGCGCCGGCATCAGGAGCAGCTTCACCAGGGCAAGCGACGTGCCGGCCTTGACGTTGCGGGCGATGCCGTATTTGCGCAGGCTCAGGCCCAGAGCGAACAGAGCCACGGGCGCAGCCACATTGGCCAGCGCGTCCACCAGCTTCATCGCGATGCCCGGCACTGGCAGGCCGGTCAGGCGCACGAGGAGCCCGGCGAGGATCCCGATCACCATCGGGTTCGTGGACATCCGTCTCAAGAAGGCGCGTACGAGGAGGCCGAACCGGAACCTCTCGCCCTCCTTGCGACCAACCAGTTCGAAGAGAAGGATGGACGCCGCGATCATCACCGGGAGATGGACGGAGAGAAGCAGCGAAAGGATCTCGAACCCGGCCTGGCCGTAGACGCCAAGCATGAAGGGAATGCCCAAGAGCGCGATGTTGGAGAACGCGGCGGTGACGCCGCCGACGACCCCTGCCCGCGCATCGCGGCCGAATCCCTTGACGGTCAAGAGCTGTCCGACTGCCCAGGTCATGACGGCGGCGGAGAAATAGGCGCCCCAGAATGCCCACGGCGCGGCACCGTGGAAATCGGCGCCCATCATCGTGCGGAAGAGCAGCAGCGGCAGCGCAACGGCGACGGCGAACTCGGCCACGGCGTCGCCGACTTCCACCTTGAGGTAGCTGGTCAGGCCGGCAAGATAACCCGCCGCGACGAGGCCGAAGACGAAGAGGACGGTTTCCGCGACGGAGGACATATGGCGGGTGTAGGCGAGGCTCGGCACGCGTGCAATCGGTGCAATTCGGTCGCTCCGGCTGGTCCAGAGCATTTGTTCCTGCCGACCCCTAGGACCGAATGTCTTTGATTCCGGTCGTTCGACCCTATATCGATGCCTGCTCATAGGGGTCTTCATGCTGAGAAGTCTGATAGTTGCGCTGGCTCTGTTTACGGCGACGTCAGCCGGTGCGACGGAGGCCGCCTGGGCACTCCTGCGGGAGGGCGGACATGTCGTGCTGCTGCGCCACGCCTTCGCGCCCGGCTCGGGCGAACCTGCCAATTTCAACATCGAAAAGTGCAATACTCAGCGTAACCTCTCGGATGCGGGGCGACAGCAGGCCCGCAAGATTGGCGCGCTCTTCGCCGCCCGCGCGGCACCCGTCGAGAGAGTGCTGGCAAGCCGCTGGTGCCGCACGATCGAAACCGCGCGTCTGGCATTTCGTCCCGACAATCTGGAGCCCTTTGCCGCACTCGACCCGTTCGCCGCGGATTCGCCCGCGAAAGATGCCCAGTCGAAGGACGTGCTCGAGGAAATTCGCAACTGGAGCGGCTCGGGCAACATGGTGATGGTGACCCACCAGGAGAACATCGCCGCGCTGACGGGCCAATCCTCGCGCGACGGCGAGGCCGTCATCGTGCGTCCGCAGGACGACGGCCTACATGTGCTCGGCCGCATCCGCTTCTGAACGTGCGGTTCGACCGACAGAAGATGCGGTTCATTCGCTTTTTGACATGAACGCGTCCACATCCGCCCGATAGGGATAGCTCGCCATCCCTCCCCGCCCGGCGCATTTGAGTGCGGCGGCAGCATTGGCAAAATGCATCGCCTCCTCCTCCTGTACGCCTTCGGCGAGCTTCAGGGTGAAGGCGGCGTGCCACACATCGCCGGCTCCGAGGGTCTCCTCGGCGGCTACCGGGACCGCCGGGATTGACCGGACTGCATCCCCGTCCAGCCAGAACACGCCCCTCGGCCCGTCGGTCACGCAGACCCAGGCCCCCGTTGATCGCGCCGCTGCGCGCAGTCCCTCGAAAAGATCCTCGCCGCCGGCATAGTCGCGTAGGCCCTGGGCGGAGAAGGCGATATGGGAGGCGAGCTTCATCGCCTCCTCCGCAAGCGCGATCGGCGCCTCTGCATCGAGCACGCCCGGCACGCCGCGCTCGCGTGCCCGCGCCAGCACCGCCGCGCCGCATTGCGGCCAGCGGGTGTCGGACAGGGCCGCGTCGAAGGCGCCCAGGCCGGCGGCGGCCAGCCATTCGGCGCCGAACGAGATGTCCATGTCGCGATAGTTGACAATCTGGCGTTCGCCGGCAGCGTCTATGAAAACCGACGAGAACGACGACTTCCGGCCAGCGAAACGGCGCACAAGGGAACAGTCGACACCTTCCCGCTCGAGGCCGGCGACGATCATGTCGGCAACAGGATCGTCACCTAGGCGCGCCGCCAGGCGGGCGCGGCCGCCGAGGCGCGACACCGCGACCGCCGCATTGGCCGCATTGCCGCCGCCGGTGATCGCGGCATCTTTCGCGCGATACTTCTCGGCCCGGCGCGGCATCTCGTCCAGGTGGAAGACGAAGTCGAGGACCGCGACGCCGGCGCATAGGATCGTCCTCATTTGCTTCTCTCCCGAATGAAGATCCAGTCTAGGCGCTTCGCTCTGCGCTGACGATGCGTTTTCGCGGCCGCCCCTCATCCTCCTATGATCCCACACCTGCCGACGGGTTCCCTCGCTGTCGACGCTCCGATATGAGGCGATGGCGAAAGGTAGCGGCCATGAAAGTCGTCCACATCTCCGACATCCACATCAATGCCGATCCGATCGCGGGGGGAAATTCCATCGCCGAGTTCGAGGCCTGCCTCGCCCACGTCGAAAAACGTCACGCCGATGCGGACGCTGTCGTGATCTCGGGCGACCTCACCCATCACGGAAAGCGCGGGGCCTATGAGAAGCTCCGCGACATCCTCGCCGGGTCGCCGCTCAAGCCGATCCTGATGATCGGCAACCACGACCACCGCGAGACCTTCCGGGAGATCTTTCCGGATACGCCGGCAGACGCCGACGGATATATCCAGCACGTCCGGGATATCGCCGGCCACCGGCTGATCTTCCTCGACACCAATCTCGCCGGCAATCATAGCGGCCGACTCGGACCGCGGCGGCTCGCCTGGCTGTCGGCGCGCCTGGACGAGGCCGAGCGCGAGCGCAAGCCGGCGCTTGTCTTCATGCACCATCACCCGGTCCAGATTGGCGTGCTCGCCACGGACATCTTGGCGCTCGTCCAGCGGAAGGAGTTTTCCGCAATCGTGCGCCGTCACCGCGACACGATCCGGCATGTCTTCTTCGGACATTGTCACATGTCATTGTCGGGTTCGATCGAAGGCGTGCCGTTCTCGGCCCCTCGCTCGACAAGCCACCCCGGCTGGCCGGAATTCGAGGGCCGCCTCGCCTACGGACACGGGCCGATCGAGCCGAGCTACAATCTGGTCCTTGTCGACGACGCGTCCGTCGTGGTCCACACCATTGAGTATCGGCTGGACGACCGGATCGAATGGGAGCCGCTCACCGGCGGCGAAGGTGGCGCCGTGACTGTTCCGCCGGGAGAATGACCTGCCCGCCGCGGCATGCTTTTGCCGGACATCAGAAGGACAGACGCGCGGGTGTCTTCGGGTAGTTTATCAGCCGGGAAGGCTAGCCCGGCGCACGAACGCCGTGCGAATTCGCCCTTTTCCTTTGGAACGAAAACGACTAGACGCTGAACCTTCATTCGCTCGCGACCGACTTCAAGAGGTATAGTTTGACGACGACATTCGAAAAGGTTGCCGACCTGATCGCGGAGACGACCGAGATCGATCGCGACAAGATCACCCCTGAGAGCCACACGATCGACGATCTCGGCATCGACAGCCTCGACTTCCTCGACACGGTCTTTGCGATCGACAAGGAGTTCGGCATCAAGATCCCGCTCGAAAAGTGGACGCAGGACGTGAATGAGGGCCGTGTCTCGACGGAGGAATACTTCGTACTGAAGAATCTGTGCGCGAAGATCGACGCACTCGTGGCGGCCAAGAAGGCGGCCTGATCTCGCCAAGCTTGACGATCCCGGCGCGTTGCCGCACATGAGCGGACAATGAGCGCTCGCGACGTCGTCATCACCGGTATCGGCCTTGTTTCCTGCCTCGGCGAAGGTGCCGAGCCGCACTGGAAGGCGTTCAGAACGCCTTCCCTGCCGCCGCCGACCGACAGCGAGCGATTCGCTCCCTATTGCGTCCACCCCCTTCCTGAGATCGACTGGTCGCTGCAGATCCCGAAGAAGGGCGACCAGCGCCAGATGGAGACGTGGCAGCGCCTCGGTGTCTACGCGGCCGGTCTCGCGCTCGACGACGCCGGGCTGAAGTCCGATGAGGCTTTGTGCGCGACGATGGATATGATCGTCGCCGCCGGCGGCGGCGAGCGCGACGAGGAGGTCGACGAGACCATTCTCGAAGCGTCTCTCGCCCGCAACGACACCGGGGTTCTGCTCAACGAGAAGCTGACGAACGACCTTCGCCCGACGCTGTTCCTTGCCCAGTTGTCGAACCTGATGGCCGGCAACATTTCGATCGTTCATAAGATCACGGGCTCTTCCCGCACCTTCATGGGAGAGGAAGGCGCGGGCGTCTCGGCGTTGCAGACCGCCGTCGCCAGACTTGCGTCGGGCCAATCGACCCATATCCTGGTTGGCGGAGCATTCCAGACGGAACATCCGGACATGCTGCTCGGCTACGAACTGGCGAGCTATCTCCACCGTGGTCCGTGGGAACCGCTGTGGACGCGGGACGGCGGCGGTGGCGGCATCATCACAGGATCCGGTGGGGCGTTCCTGGTGCTTGAGACCCGCGAACACGCGGAAGCGCGCGGCGGGCGCATCTACGCCGTTATCGACAAGGTGGTCTCGGGCCTGTCTGCCCGTTCGCCTTCCACCTTCGCGCGCGACATCGCCGACTTGGTCGGCGCGCTTGGGGCAGCCCCCGGCCAGTTGCTGATTTCCGGCGCCTCCGGCGCCCATCTGGCGACCACGGTAGAACGCGAGACCCTAACAGGCTTTTCGCTTCGCGGTTTCTCGGCCTTGACCGGGCACCTGAAGGAGGCACAGCTTCCGTTCGCGGTGGCGCTTGCCGCGATGGCCATTTTCAAAGGCGAGGCGCCCGGCCCGCTCGCCGATGTCGAATCGCCCTATCCCGGCGCACCCGAACGCGTGCTGACGACGGCGGTCGGGCACCATCGCGGCGAAGGCGCCGCGCTCGTTCGAAAGGCTTGAAGCACCATGGCGAGCTATGTGGATCACCTCGGACGGCCGCTCATCGCCGTCACCGGCATGGGCGTCGTCACCTCGCTCGGGGCGGGCAAGGCTGAGAATTGGGCGGCGCTAACTTCGGGAAGATCGGGGATCCACGCCGTTACACGATTTCCGGTCGACCATCTCAAGACGACGATCGCCGGCACAGTCGACTTCCTGCCCGGCAGCGATGAGGGCATGTCGACGCTGACCTACGAGCTCGCCGCGACCGCCGGCGAGGAGGCTGTCGCGCAGGCGGGGATCGGATCGGATTTCGCCGGCCCCCTTTTCCTGGCGTCACCCCCGATCGAATTGTCGTGGGCGGACCGGCTGGCGATGTACCGCACAACAGACAAAGATGCGGGCTATCGACGCCTGTTCGAAGCGGCCCGCGCCGGGCACGGCAAGGCGATCTTCGAGGAAACTCAATTCGGCACAGTCGCCGACCGCCTCGCGGTTCGGTTCGGCACGCGCGGCCTGCCGGTGACCACCTCGACCGCCTGCGCGTCCGGCGCGACGGCGATCCAGCTCGGGGTCGAGGCGATCCGGCGCGGCGAATGCGACCGCGCTCTGGCCATCGGCGCCGACGGTTCGGCGAGTGCCGAATCGATGATCCGCTTCTCGCTTCTTTCCGCCCTGTCGATGCAGAATGACTGGCCGGAACGGGCCTCCAAGCCGTTTTCGCGTGATCGCGACGGCTTCGTGCTGGCCGAAGGCGGCGCGGCACTCGTCCTCGAATCGCTCGAGAGCGCCATGGCGCGTGGCGCGGAGGTGCTGGGCATCATGCGCGGCTGCGGCGAGAAGGCTGACGATTTCCACCGCACGCGTTCGAAGCCCGACGGCTCCCCGGCGATCGCCGCCGTCAAGCTAGCCCTGTCCGACGCCGGCATGTCCGAGGACGAGATCGACTACGTCAACGCGCACGGCACCTCGACGCCCGAGAACGACAAGATGGAGCACCTGTCGCTCTCCACCGTCTTCGGTCCGCGCATCAGGTCCGTTCCAGTCTCCTCCAACAAGTCGATGATCGGTCATACGCTTTCCGCGGCCGGTGCGGTCGAGGCAGTGTTTTCTCTGATGACGATGCGCGAAGGCGTCATCCCGCCGACCATCAATTACGACCAGCCGGACCCGGCGATCGATCTCGACGTAGTGCCGAACGTCAAGCGGGAAGCGGACGTGAAGTCCGTCCTGTCGAACTCCTTCGGCTTCGGCGGCCAGAACGCCTGCCTTGTCATGGCGCGCGAACCCGTCTAAGCGGCGCGGTTATATCCATTACCGCCCGCAGGAAACCGCACGATACCATGCGCGCATTGCAGCTCGTCGCAGACCGCCAGATCGAGGCGGTCGATATTCCGTCGCCGCCGCCGCCCGGTCCGGGCGAGGCCGCGGTCGCAATTCGCGCGGTCGCGCTGAACCATATCGACGTCTGGGGCTGGCGGGGCATGGCCTTCGCCAAGCGCAAGATGCCGCTGGTGGTGGGCGCTGAGGCCTGCGGCGTGATCGAGAGCGTCGGCGAGGGCGTCACCGGCTTCCGGCCCGGCCAGCTGGTGTCGATCTACGGCGCGCGCACCTGCGGCCAGTGCAAGGCCTGTCGGGAGCGCCGCGACAATCTCTGCGAGAACGTTCAAGGTGTGCACGGCTTCCACCTCGACGGCTTCGCCCAGGAGAAAATGAACATTCCCGTCCGCCAGCTCGTCCCCGCGCCAGCGGGCGTGGATGTCACGGGCGCGGCGGTGACGCCCATCACCTTCGGCACAGTCGAGCACATGCTGTTCGACAATGCGAAACTCGAGGCTGGCGAGACGGTGCTGGTTCACGCCGGCGGGTCCGGCATTGGATCGGCAGCAATCCAGCTGGCAAAGCTCGCCGGCGCGACAGTCATTACGACCGTAGGCTCCGATGCAAAGATCGAGCGGGCGAAAGCGCTCGGCGCCGACCACGTCATCAACTATCGCACCGACCGGTTCGAGGGCGTGGTGCGCAAGTTGACCGGCAAGAAGGGCGTCGACGTTGTCTTCGAACATGTCGGCGTCGATACGTGGGCCGGCTCGATGTTCTCGATGAAACGCGGCGGCCGCCTCGTCACCTGCGGCTCGACCTCGGGCGTCTCTACCACGATCAACCTGATGCAGTTGTTCCAGCAGCAGTTGCGCATCATCGGTTCGTTCGGCTGCCGGATCGACAATATGGCGACCGTGATGGCCAAGCTCGCGACGGGCAAGGTGCATCCGGTGATCGATTCCGAAACGGACTTCGACCGGATCGGCGAGGCGCTCGCCCGCATGGAGAGCCGCGACGTCTTCGGCAAGATCCTGCTGCGGATCACCTAGGAATGAACCTTTCCGCGCTTTCGCGGCGTATCGCCCGATCGGTCGCGTTCCGCGCGCGCCGGGCCAATCACTGGCTGGTCGCCAAACTGGTGGTCGCCATCTTCACCGTGCTGCAGAAGCTCCCGGCCGACAGGGCGCTTGACGTAGCGGACAGGATCGCGCGCCGCATCGGGCCGTGGACCGGGCGCGATCGCATCGCGATGGACAACCTCCGCCAGGCCTATCCCGAAAAGAGCGATGCCGAATGCCGCGAGATCGCCTCCGACATGTGGGGCAACATGGCCCGCCTCGCGGTCGAATATGTCTTTCTCGACCAGCTCTACGACTTCGACTACACAGCCGAGACGCCCGGCCGCGTCGAGGTGAAGGGCCGCGAGATCTTCGAAGGGATGCGCAAGCGGCACAACCCGCGCATCTTCTTCACGGCGCATACCGGCAATTTCGAGATGTTCCCGATTGCCGCTTCGTCGATCGGCATGAAGATAGCTTCCCTGTTTCGCGCGCCGAACAACTCGTTCATCGCAGATCAGGTGAGCAGGAAACGGCGGATCTCTGGCAACCAGATGGTGCCCTCCAAGGCGGGCGCCGCCTACGTCCTCGCTCGCATACTGGGCGAAAAAGGAAATGTCGGTGCGCTGGTAGACCAGAAATTCAGCCCCGGCGTCCGAACGACGTTTTTCGGCCGTCCCTGCGAAACCAGCCCGCTCCTGCCACGCCTCGCCCGGCAGTATGAGGCCGATATCTATCCGGCGCGTTGCGTCCGGTTGCCGAACAACCGCTATCGCCTGGAGTTGTTCGACAGGATCGAGCCGCCGCGCGACGCGGAGGGCAAGATCGACGCCGACCGGCTCTGCCAGATGATGAACGACGTGGTAGAGGGCTGGGTACGGGAATATCCCGGGCAATGGATGTGGTTCCACCGCAGGTGGGGATGAACGGCGCGTCGGCCAACGGCCGTCCCCGGCAGATCAGCCGCCGTAATAGTTCATCACCGCATGGCGCGCTTCAGCAAAGAAGAGCCAGCGTTCCACCAGCATGCCGCCGAACAGGAGAAGCGCCGCAAAGCCTGCCACTGCCGCAGCCGTGATACCGGCGGGACCGCCCGGCAGCACCAGCATGGCGAGAAGCAAGGCGGGGACGACACCACCGCCGACGACCGCGATCTGACTCAATCTGACCGCATGCTTGCGCGCGACACGGAAGCCCATCTCCCTGGTGAGATAGTTGCCGTTCATGTGCGGCGGCTCCAACAGCCGCACCTTTCCGATCGAGCCGAGACCAGTCGCCGATTCGGGGGTCGAAAGCGCTGGCATCGCCCGCAGGCGCGCCCACCAGTACGTTTTGGCAGGCCAGACCACGCCGATGGCCACCGCCGCGGACAGAGGCAGCAGCTGATGCGCATTGCCGCCGAGCGTCGAGAAGAAGCTGGCGAGCGCCAGCCCGCCGGCAGCCGCGAACATCAGATAGGACACCGGCGTCCACCGCGTATTCCAGGCCTGAACCGATCGCAAGGAAGCGTAGATCATCGCCGTGCAGAAGACGGTGACGCCGCAGGACACCGCTCCGAGAATGCCCGGCAAAGGCAGGTAGCGCCCGCTCCATACGGAAGCGATCGCATTGATGCCGAGCGGGACGAAGGTCAAAACCGCCATCACCCCTTCGCGCGACAGCCAACTGGACCGCCACTGCGAAAGCGCCCGCCAGGCGCGCTGAGGATTGCCGAGGTGTAGCGTGGACGACATCAGTCCGCCGGCAATCAGCGCGAGCGCCAGAATATGCGCCAGCTTCGTTGCGATCGCCGACGGATCGAGCAGCCCCAACCCAAGCACGGCAGCGAGCCCGTAGCCGAGGCCGGACAAGGTTGTGAACAGGATGATCGACGGCGCGGGATGCATGGGTCAGATGCGGTCCAACATGCCGTCGAGCCAAGCGAAGAAGCCCTTGGCGCCGTCGGTGTTCTCGGCGAGCGGGATGGTACCGGCGAGCGATCGCCGCGGCCGCGGCGGCAGATATTTGTTCACTGGCCGTGTGCCTTGCTCCGGCATGAGGGCGATGCCGCCGCGCTCCAGGACCATGATCGAGACGTTGGAGGCCGGATCGGCGAAGTCGCCGTAATGCCGCGCATTGACCGGGCAGGTGCGCACGCAGGAGGGCACCCGGTCGATCTCCGCCAGCGTCTCGTTGTAGATGCGATCGACGCAGAGCGTGCATTTCTTCATCACGCCAGCCGCGAGGTCCATCTCGCGCGCGCCATAGGGACAGGCCCAGGCGCACAGGCCGCAGCCGATGCACTTGTCCTCGTCGACCAGGACGATCCCGTCGGCGGAGCGTTTGTAGGAGGCGCCGGTCGGGCAGACCGTGACGCAGGGCGCATTCTCGCAATGCAGGCAGCTCTTGGGGAAGTGAACGATGCGGGCATCCCCCGCCTCGCCGACGATCTCTCCTCCTTCCGGCGTCACTTCGAACGTGTGGATGCGGTTGAGAAAAGTGCCTGACACGTCCGCGCCATACGGATCCTGATCCGACAGCGCCGCACCGTAGCCGCCAGTGTTCCATTCCTTGCAGGAGATCACGCAGGCATGGCAGCCGACGCAGACGTCGAGGTCGATCACCAGCCCGAGCTTCTTCGGCGTCGGCAGCGATGGGAGCGAAGTCATTTCCCCCACTCCTGTCCGTAGCGCAGCTGGGACGGCGACGCGTTTGCGGCACCCGCCCTTCCGACCGGCCCGAAGGAAGGCCGCGACACCTCGTCCGGCTCGGCCTTCTCGATCCTGACACGCAGGTCGTACCATGCCGCCTGCCCTGTCACCGGATCCGAGTTCGACCAGCGCATGCCGTCGCCCTTGGGCGGCAGGAGTTCGTGAATCAGATGGTTGAGCAGGAAGCCGCGGTTGCTCTCCGGCGCATCCTTTGCCAGTCCCCAGGCACCCCTGCGTTTGCCGATGGCGTTCCAGGTCCACATCGTGTCGCGGTTCACCGCGTCCGACCGGACGATTTCGATTTTGATGCGGCCGTGATGCGAGACGATCCAGGCCCAGTCGCCGGTAACCAGCCCCGCTTCGTCGCAGATCGCGCCCGGCACATACATGACGTTGCGCGTATGGATCTGGCGAAGCCAGGCGTTCATCGATCCCCAGGAATGGTACATCGCCATAGGCCGCTGGGTGATCGCGTGGTACGGAAAGGCTGCGCGGTCGACGCCTTCCTCCTCCAGCGGCCGGTACCAGGCCGGCAGCGGATCGAATGCCATCTCCAGCCGTTCGCGGTGCGTCTCCGGCGCGACCGGCTCGCGCAGACCCCGCGCAGAAAGGCGGAACTTCTGGCAGATCTCGCTGTAGAGCTGAAAGGTGACGGGCTGCGGCGTGTCGAAGAAGCCCATCTTCACCGCGAAATCCTGGTAGGCGCGGTTGGCATGCTTGTAGAACTGCGCTTCGAGCGGGATATGCGCCGAGAAGAACGCGCCGTTCTCGATGTAGCGATTCAGCTGGTCGGGATTAGACGCCCCTCTCCCGGTGCGGTCTCCGGCCAGGCCCCGGTATCCAGCAAGCGGCCCGATGCCCGGGCGACGCTCGTGACGCACGATGTAGTCGGCGAAATCCTTGTAGAGCGGCGTTCCGCGGCTGTCGACGAAGCCCGGCAGCTTCAGCCGGCCGGCAAGGTCGATCAGCACCGACTGGAAGCCGCGCACGTCGCGGTCGGGCTCCACCACCGGCCAGCGTATCGCGTCGTTGACGGCGTCCGGCTCCGAGATCGGCCGGTCGAGCAGCGAAATGCAATCATGCCGTTCGAGATAGGTGGTATCGGGCAGGACGAGGTCGGCATAGGCGACCATCTCCGACGCATAGGCGTCGCTGCAGATGATCCTGGGGATGACGTATTCCCCCGTCGCCTCGTCCCGGTCTTCCAGCATCCTGATGACGCCGGCCGTGTTCATCGACGAGTTCCAGGCCATGTTGGCCATGTAGAGGAACAATAGGTCTATTCTGTACGGGTCGCCCGCATGCGCGTTGGCGATGACCATGTGCATCAGCCCGTGGGCCGAGATCGGCGCGTCCCAGGAGAATGCCTTGTCGATCCGGTTGGGCGCCCCGTCGGGGCCGATCAGCAGATCCTCCGGCCCGCGCGGAAAGCCGAGATGCGGACCCGACAAAGGCTTGTTGGAGCCGAAATGCTCCGCTTTGCCGTGCGGCGTCGGATGCGCCTCGACGGGCTTCGGATAGGGTGGCTCGAAGCGGAAGGCGCCGGGGCAATCGACAGCGCCGATCAGCGCCTGAAGCAAATGGATCGCCCGCGCCGTCTGGAATCCGTTCGAATGCGCCGAGATTCCCCGCATTGCGTGAAAGGAGACCGGCCGGCCAACAAAGCTGGCATGCCGCTCGCCGTTCATATCGGTCCAAGGCTGCGCGATCTCGATTGCTTCGTCGAAAGCGACGCGGGCGATCTCCGAGGCCAGCCCCCTGATCACGTCCGCAGAAATTCCGGTCTCGTCAGCGACGCTGTTGGGCGCGTAGCGTTCATGGAGATATCTTTCGGCCAGGAGCTGGAACGACGGCACGGCAAAACGCCCATCTTCGAGCGGATACCTGCCCGACAGCGCGGCCCGTGCGCCTTTCGCGCCGACCGCGACTGGCCGCTCCGTCACGCTTTCCCAGATCAGCGGTTTGCCGTCGCCGTCGCGCGCGAACAGCCCGTGATCGGCCGTGCCTGGGGCATCGATCACCAGCCAGGGCGCGTTGGTGTAGCGCACGAGGTAGTCGACGTCGATCTTCCGCGCCTTGAGCAATTCATGAATGACCGACAGGACAAGCAGTCCGTCGGTGCCGGGGCGGATGCCTATCCAGCTGTCGGCGATCGACGAATAGCCGGTGCGCACCGGATTGACCGACACGAAGCGCGCGCCGCGCGACTTGAGCTTCGAGAGACCGATCTTGATCGGGTTCGAATCGTGATCCTCGGCCACGCCGAACATGACGAACAGTTTTGTGCGCTCCCAGTCCGGCGAGCCGAATTCCCAGAAGCCGCCGCCCAGCGTCATGATGCCGGCAGCCGCCATGTTGACGGAGCAGAAGCCCCCATGCGCCGCATAGTTCGGCGTGCCGAACTGCTGGGCGAAGAAGCCGGTCAGCGACTGCGACTGGTCGCGGCCGGTGAAGAAAGCGAATTTTTTCGGATCTCGCGCCCTCACCTCGCCCATCCAGTCGACGGCGAGCGCCAGCGCCTCGTCCCAGGAGATCGGCTTGAACTCGCCTGAGCCGCGCGGTCCGGTCCTGAGCAGCGGCGAGGACAGCCGCGCGGGCGCATAGTGCTGCATGATGCCGGCGGAACCTTTGGCGCAGAGCACGCCTTTGTTCACCGGATGGTCGCGGTTGCCTTCGATGTAGCGGATCTTGCCGTCCCTGATGTGGACGTCGATGCCGCACCGGCAGGCGCACATGTAGCAGGTCGTCTTGCGCACCTCGTCCGAAACGGGCTCGGAGAGCGCAAGGCGCGGTTCAGGACTCATGAGTCGGATGCTCCCACGGCCTTGTCATATATCCGGCTGTGGGCCTTGGCAAAGCCGCTGAAACGGAATTGCCGGTCGTGTCGATAATTGCGCTATTTCGTTACAACAATGCGCGTGTTTCCGGGACCAAGTTCCTTGACAAGGGAATAGAAAGTCTCGGCATTCACCGTGGCTAGCCTGACGCAACCGTGCGAGGCGGGAGTGCCGAGCCGGCTCTCGGCCGTCGTCCCGTGCACCGCATAGCCGCCGTGATAGAAGACCGCGAACGGCATCGGCGCCATATCGTATTTGCGCGAATGCCACATGCGGTGCATCCGATACGGCCGCCACTCGCCGGGCGGCGTAATGTAGCCGCTGCGCGCGGTCGAGACTTTCCAGGTGTGGATGACCTTGCCGTGCTTTCTGACCGTCATCGTCTGTGTCGCGACGTCGATGTTCGCCACCAGAGCGGCCGCCTGGCCGACAGCAGGCGAGCCGATCGCCGCAGTCGCCGCAAGGAAAACGCCGAGTATGGTCTTTCTCATCATCTTCATGGAATCCCCCATCCGACTGCCCACGTCAGGATTCCTAATCGCACCCGCCTGAAGAGTGTATGAACGAACGCACACATTCCGGTGAAAGGAACGTGTGCGTGTCAGCCAACGCTGGTCCAATCGCATTTCGCGCCTGAAACGAAATGCCCCGCTTGCGCGGCCGCACTTGCCCGGCTCAAATCGCGCCATGACCGAAAAGACTTTCGAGACCATCGATTCCCGCGCCGACGAACTGGCCGAGCTCACCGCCGACCTCATCCGGTTCCCAACGATCAACCCTCCCGGCGAGGCCTACACGCCCTGTGCGGAATACATCGGCGAGCGCCTGCGCAAGCGCGGGTTCACCGTCGAATATGTCCGGGGCGTCGGCACACCCGGCGACAGCGACCGCTATCCGCGCACGAATATTATCGCGCGTCTCGAAGGCCGCTCGCCCGGCAAGACCGTGCACTTCAATTCCCATATCGACGTGGTCGAAGCCGGCGACGGCTGGACGCTCGATCCCTTTGCCGGTGTGATCAAGGATGGCCGTGTCTATGGCCGCGGCGCCTGCGACATGAAGGGTGGGCTGGCCGCCTCGATCATCGCGGCCGAAGCCTATATCGACATGAACCCGGAATTCGCCGGGGCTATCGAAATCTCAGGGACGGCGGACGAGGAGTCCGGCGGCTTCGGCGGCGTCGCCTATCTCGCCGAGAGGGGATATTTCTCCCCGCCCCGCGTCGACCATGTCATCATCCCCGAGCCGCTGAACAAGGACCGCATCTGTCTCGGCCACCGCGGCGTGTGGTGGGCCGAGATCGAAACCAAGGGCCAGATCGCGCATGGATCGATGCCGTTCCTCGGTGATAGCGCCGTGCGGCACATGGGCGCGGTGCTCGGCGCGTTCGAGGACGAACTGTTCCCCGCTCTCGACCGCAAGCAGACACGCATGCCGGTCGTGCCCGAAGGGGCGCGCCGGTCGACCATGAACATCAACTCCGTCCATGGGGGACAGACGGACGACTATTTTCCGGGCCTGCCCTCGCCCAACGTGCCGGATTCCTGCAAGATCGTCATCGACCGGCGCTTCCTGCTGGAAGAAAGCCTCGACGAGGTGAAGTCCGAGGTCACCTCGATCCTCGACCGGCTGAAATGGCAGCGCCCGCGCTTCGACTACCGGATGCGCGACATGATGATCGTTCATCCGGGAATGACCGACGAGGGCGCGCCGGTGCCCCGCGCGATCGCCAGCGGCATACGCCGCGTATTCGGGCGCGATCCGCAATACGTCATCTCGCCCGGCACCTACGACCAGAAGCACATCGCCCGCATCGGCAAGCTGCACGACTGCGTGGCTTACGGTCCGGGCATTCTCGATCTGGCGCACCGGCCCGACGAATGGGTCGGTATCGCGGATATGGTCGAGAGCGCCAAGGTCATGGCGCACGGACTGAACGTGTTGCTGCATGGCGAACCCCGCAAATAGGTTCGGCGAACAGGCGCCAAGTCCTTCCCTGTAAACCATGAAATCACATCTTCGCGTCCTTGCCCGGCGAACGGTTGCGCGTGTGTATTCACGCCACTAGTCTGTTCGCGGGCGTAAGAGGGGTTTTGAAGATACTGAGCAAAGTCATCGCATGTCTGTCATTAGCGGCGGCCGTTACCGCTTTTCAACCATCGGCGGCGTCAGCGGCCAGGGTTGTGGCGTCGGTCGATCTGTCCACTCAGACGATGACCGTCACGCATGGAGGCGTCGTCAAGTATCGTTGGCCCGTGTCGACAGCCCGCCGGGGCAAGATCACGCCGACGGGAAGCTGGTCGGCAAAATGGTTGTCCAGAAACCACCGCTCGAGCCGCTATAACAATGCGCCGATGCCCTACTCTATCTTCTACACCGGGAATTATGCCGTCCATGGCACCAATCAGGTGAGTCGCCTCGGGCGCCCCGCGTCGGCGGGCTGCATTCGCCTGCATCCGTCGAACGCCGCGATTCTCTATTCGATGGCGCAACGCGAAGGGTTGCGCAATGTGAGGATCGTCGTCCACCGCTGATTGCTGGACCGACGAAAAATTCCGTTCCGGATCGGTGGCTTGGCACAAAGCTGATTTACTCGCGGCGCGTTTCGGGCTTCAATCCGCCGTCACACAATTCCGGAGTCCGCTTCCATGAAAACCTGGTCTTCCATTCTCGCAGCGGCCGCCATCGCGCTCGCCTCTTCGACGGCCGCCTTTGCCGCCCGGACGGACATCGTCGTCGGCCTGCCGCTGGAACCGCCGCATCTCGACCCGACGGCGGGTGCCGCCGCCGCGATCGACGAGGTCGGGTACGCCAACATTTTCGAAGGCCTCACCCGCATCGGCTCGAAGGGCGAGGTGCTGCCCGCGCTGGCCGAAAGCTGGACGATCAGCGATGACGGCAAGGTCTATACGTTCAAGCTGCACACCGGCGTGAAATTCCATGACGGGAGCGAATTCAACGCCGAGGACGTCAAGTTCTCGCTGGATCGCGCCAGCGCCGAGAATTCCACCAACGCCCAGAAGGCGCTGTTCGCCCAGATCGACACGGTCGAGGTCGTCGATCCAGCCACCGTCAAGGTGACGCTGAAGCAGCCGCAGGGCGCCTTCCTCTACAACATGGGCTGGGGCGACGCGGTGATCGTCGCACCCGAAAGCGCGGAAACCAACAAGGACAAACCGGTCGGCACGGGTCCGTTCAAGTTCGTCAACTGGGCCAAGGGCTCGTCGATCACGATCGAGAAGAACGCCGACTACTGGGGCGAGCCGGTCTATCTGGACAAGGCCGAGTTCCGCATCATCCCCGATGCCGCCGCCGCCGTTCCGGCGCTGCTCTCCGGCGATGTGCAGGCCTTCGCCAATGTCGGTCTCGGCGATGCGCTGGCGCAGGTCGAATCCGATCCCCGCTTCAAGGTGGTGATCGGCTCGACCGAAGGAGAAACGATTCTCTCCACCAATAACAAGAAGGCGCCCTTCGACAATCTCAAGGTCCGACAGGCGATCGCCCATGCGCTGAACCGCGACGAGATCATCAAGGGCGCGTCCTCCGGCCTCGGCACCCCGATCGGTTCGCATTTCTCGCCGGGCAACGCCGCCTATGTCGACCTGACGGGCACCTATCCGTTCGACGTGGCGAAAGCCAAGGAACTGATGGAGGAAGCCGGGCTCGAAAGCGGCTTCAAGGCAACGATCAAGCTGCCGCCCCCGGCCTATGCCCGCGACGGCGGCCAGATCATCGCCTCGCAGCTGAAGGAGATCGGCATCGAACTCGAGCTGATCCCGGTCGAATGGGCCGACTGGCTGAAGCAGGTCTTCACCGACAAGGACTACGACCTGACCATCGTCAGCCATGTCGAGCCGAACGACATCGGCATCTATGCCCGCAAGGACTACTATTTCCAGTACGACAACGCGGCGTTCGACAAGGTGATGGCCGAACTCGATTCCACCGCCGACGAGGCCAAGCGCAACGAGCTCTACGGCCAGGCGCAGAAGATCCTTGCCGACGACGCGGTCAACGGCTTCCTCTTCCAGTTGCCGAAGATCGGCGTCTGGGACGCCAAGGTCGAGGGCATGTGGGAGAATACGCCCACCCCCGCCGTCGACCTGACCAAGGTCAAGTGGGTGGATTGATGAGCGCCATCCCTCCCCCTTGCGGGGAGGGTGGACGGCCGCCGCAGGCGGTTGGCCGGGTGGGGTCGTCGACGAGACGCAAGACCTCGACCTCCCCCACCCGCCTCGCTTTGCTCTGCAACCTCCCCGCAAGGGGGAGGGAAGATTCCGCATGACCGCTTTTCTCCTCAAACGCCTGCTCATCGGCCTCGCGACGCTGTTCGTCGCGTCGATGGTCGTGTTCGGCGTGATGGAAGTCCTGCCGGGCGACCCGGCCCTCCTCATGCTGGGCATGAACGCTTCGCCGGAAGTGCTTGAAGCGCTTCGTCAGCAGATGGGCCTCCACGATCCGATGATTGTCCGCTACATCGACTGGATCGGCGGCCTTGCGGTCGGTGATTTCGGACGCTCCTACACGTATTCCTCCCCGGTGATCGAACTGATCGGCGAGCGGGCCGCGGTCTCGCTGCCTCTGGCGCTGATGTCGCTGGCGCTCTCGACGCTGATCGCCATTCCCGTCGGCCTCTATGCCGCGTCCCGTCGCGGCAGGCTGCCGGATACGCTCGCCATGGGCACCGCGCAAATCGGCGTCGCCATCCCGAATTTCTGGTTCGCGCTGCTCTTGATCTATGTCTTCGCCGTGTGGCTGCGGCTGGTGCCGGCGGGCGGGTTCCCCGGCTGGGGGGCGGGCATCTGGCCGGGCATCAGGTCGCTCATCCTGCCCGCGGTGGCGCTCGCCCTGCCGCAGGCGGCGATCCTGGCCCGCGTCACCCGTTCCGCCCTGCTCGAAGTGCTGGGCGAGGACTATATCCGCACCGCCCGCGCCAAGGGCATGCCGCGCCGCACGGTGCTGTGGCGGCATGCGCTCCGCAACGCGATGATCCCGGTGCTGACGATCCTCGGCCTGCAGTTCGCCTTCCTGCTCGCCGGCACGATCATCATCGAGAACGTCTTCTACCTGCCCGGCCTCGGCCGGCTGATCTTCCAGGCGATCACCCAGCGCGACCTGATCGTGGTCGAAGGCGTCGTCATGCTGCTGGTGGCGACCGTCGTCGTCGTCAACCTCCTGGTCGACCTTGCCTATGCGCTGGTCGATCCCCGGCTGCGGGTGCGCACATGAGCGCCGAACCCCTGGCCGCGCCGGTCGAGGACAACGTCCTGCGGCTCGCCCTGAAGAACCGTTCCTTCGTCATTGGCCTCGTCATCACCGGGTTGATCGCGGCGATGGCGCTGATCTCGTTCGTCTGGACGCCTTACGACATCACCAACCTGATCGTCGCCAACCGGATGAAGCCGCCCTCGGCCGAATTCCTGTTCGGCACCGACCATTTCGGCCGCGACATCCTGTCGATGATCATGGTCGGTTCGCGCAACTCGATCGCCGTCGCCTTCGTCGCGGTCGGCATCGGCATGGCGATCGGCATCCCCCTCGGCTGCTGGGCGGCGGCGCGCGGCGGCTGGATCGACGAGACCTTGATGCGCTTCAACGATCTCGTCTTCGCCTTCCCCGCCCTGCTCTCGGCCGTCATGATCACCGCGATCTTCGGCCCGGGCGCGGTCAACGCGATCATTGCGATCGGCATCTTCAACATTCCGGTCTTCGCCCGCGTGGCGCGGGCCGGCGCCATGGCGCTGTGGCCGCGCGAGTTCATCCTGGCGGCGCGCGCCGCGGGAAAAGGCAAGACCCAGATCACGGTCGAGCACATCCTGCCCAACATCGTCTCGATGCTGCTCGTCCAGGGCACCATCCAGTTCGCTCTCGGAATTCTGGCCGAGGCGGGATTGTCCTATCTCGGCCTCGGCGCCCAACCGCCGATGGTCTCCTGGGGCCGCATGCTGTTCGACGCGCAGACGCGGATGATGGTCGCGCCCTATCTGGCGCTTTTCCCCGGCATGGCCATCGTCATCACCGTGCTCGGCCTCAACCTGCTCGGCGACGGCTTGCGCGACGTCCTCGACCCCAAACTGAGGCGCGAACGGTGAGCCTGCTCGAGATCGAGAAGCTGAAGCTCGACATCGGCGGCACGCCGATCCTGAAGGGCATCGACCTCGCCATCGAGAAAGGCGAGGTCATGGGCCTCGTCGGCGAGTCGGGATCGGGCAAGTCGATGACCGCGCTCGCGATCATGCGGCTCATGCCGCACGCCGCGAAAGCCTCCGGCCGCCTCACCTTCGATGGCATCGACATCCTCGCCTCCTCAGAAGAGGCGATGTGTCGTCTGCGCGGCGACGACATCGGCATGGTCTTCCAGGAACCCATGACTGCGCTCAATCCGGTCAAGACGATCGGCGAGCAAGTCGCCGAGGGTATTCGCTGGCATACCGGCGCGAACCGGACCGACGCCGAGACGCGCGCCCGCCAGATCCTCGACCGCGTCGGCTTGCCGGAGGCGGAGTTCCCGCTGACGCGCTATCCGCATGAACTGTCCGGCGGTCAGCGCCAGCGCGTCGTCATCGCGATCGCCTGCGCGCTGAAGCCAAAGCTCCTGATCGCCGACGAGCCAACGACGGCGCTCGACGTGGTGCTGCAGAAGCAGATTCTCGAGTTGCTGAAAGACCTTGTCGACGAGCAGAAGATGGGCCTCCTCCTGATCAGCCATGATCTGGCCGTGGTGGCCGACATGGCCGACCGCGTCACAATCATGCGCCACGGCGAAGTGATGGAGGACGGCGAGACCGCGCGCACGCTCACCGAACAGGTCCACCCTTATACCCGCCAGCTTGCCGAGGCCTCGATGCACGTGCCGGACCGGCCGCACACGACGGCGGCAAGTTCGACTGCTGCGAACCTGCTCGAGATCAAGAACGTCAGCAGGGACTATCCCGGCCGCCGCGTCTCGCTGTTCCGCAAGGGCGAGCCATTCCGCGCCGTGAACGACGTGTCGTTTTCGCTGAAACCCGGACAATCCGTGGCGCTGGTCGGACGGTCCGGCTGCGGCAAATCCACGCTCGCCCGGATGATCCTGGCGCTCGACCATCCGACCTCGGGCGATATCCGTTTCATGGGAGAGAGCCTCGTCGGCAAGGACGAAGCCGCGCTCAAGCCATTCCGCCGCAACATGCAGGTCGTGTTCCAGGATCCCTACGGCTCGTTCAATCCGCGCCACAAGGTCGAGCGACTTGTTTCGGAGCCGCTGCATCTGTTGGACACGAAGCCGTCGCCCCAAGCTCGTCGCGAAATGGTGGGGACCGCGCTGCACGAAGTCGGCCTCAAGCCGTCGGACATGGAGAAATATCCGCACGAATTTTCCGGCGGCCAGCGTCAGCGTATCTCGATCGCGCGCGCCATCATCACTCGGCCGAAGCTGATCGTCGCAGACGAGCCGGTCTCGGCGCTCGACGTCTCCATCAGGGCTCAGGTGCTCGATCTGTTCGCCGACCTCAACCAGCGGCTCGGCGTTGCCTATCTGTTCATCACCCATGACCTGACCGTGGCGCGCGCCATCACCGACGAAGTCATGGTGATGCATGACGGAAAGATGGTCGAGGAGGGCGGCACGGCCGACATACTCGACAATCCGAAGTCCGAAGCCGCGAAGGCGCTCGTCGATGCGGCGCCGGATCTTCACCGCGCCATCGCGCGACGCCTGCAGGAACAGGGCTGATCCCCGGCAGCTGCCGGATCGCTGGCCGAGAATGACGTGCCGGTAATCGTCCCCGCCGCGGACGGCCCCGATCGACGCTCTGCGTGCGTGCCGTTACCGGCGACACAAAACGTTACCTTCCGGACACGTTTCGAAAACTCCCGGCCGAAGTTTGGCCACCTGGCGGAATCAGGTTCGGCGACGCGGCGCGCTGCGGGCGCGGTCCGATCGGTTCGACACTCCGCCCTCGGCCTGCGCGCGACCACGCCTGAACCAAGCCGCGGGACCGATCGCCCCGCGACACGCGCCGGTGGGTGGATACGACGTAGCATGACCAGTGCCAAGCTCCCCGCAAACGGCGGCGAACGGGTCTTCGGGTTGCGGGCCGTCGTCTCGCACAAATACCGGTTTGTCTACGTTCCGGTCCCGAAGAGCGGCAGCACGACCATGGATCGGGTTCTACGCATCATCCACGGCATGGACGAGTCGGGCCACCGTATCGATACGGAGCAGGTGGTCCGCTACACGGTCGGCCGAAAGCCTGACGGCGACCTTGAGACTCTTCTAGTACCCCTCGCCGACGTCGAACGGTTCACGAACGAGCTGAAGGACTATGCTTGGATGTCGGTCGTCCGCAATCCGTATGATCGCCTCGTGTCGATGTACAATTACGACGTGCGCAGATATGCCAAGCATTTCGACCGAAGGACATATCTATATGCCGGACTGCTCAAGAGGGCGGCGTTCGTCCTCGGCCGCGATCCCCGGGAAACTCAGCGGAACACGATCCGCCAAAGGATTGGATTCGACGCATTTGTCCGCGGCCTGGATAAATACGGAACCGACTTCGACATTCATTTCATGCGCCAGGCGGACATCCTTTTCTACGATCTGGTCGCCTATGACCGGTTGATCGACGTCACTCGATTGGCGTCCGACCTGCCGCCGTTGCTGGCGGATCTGGGTGTGGAAAAGGATCTGGTCGAACGGCTCATGCCTTTATCGCGCACCAACCCGTCGCCACCCTCGGCTGCACAGTATGACGAGGCCAGACGCGAGCTTGCCTATCGGCTCTATCAGCCGGATTTTGCCATGCTGCGGATCGACGGTGTCGGCCCGGGAGGAGCCCGGCACGCGCCGGTTATTCCGGCCGGACCAGATCGCGCGGATCGACGTGCAGAAGCGACACCGTCCGTTTGAGCAGATCGATCTCCTGCTCCGACAGTCTTTCGTCAGCCTTGGCGATTTCCGTCATGTGGCGGGCAAGCGCGATCCGACGCGACAGGGGCAACTGCCCGAACTCGCCGAGCGAACGGGCGGTCGTGTTCTCATAGCCGAAGTCCTGCAGATAGGTGAGCACTTCTTCGAGGCTTTCCTCGCCGATGCCGAACGCGTCGCGACAGATGCGCTTGAACGTCTGCATCTCCACACCGCCGGCCATGCCGTCGGCCAGAACCATCCGGAAAAGCAACATCAACTCGGCGGTCAGGACCGGATCGTCGGCCACCCGCCGGACGGCCGGATCTCCTTCGAACAGCAAACGTACTTTCTCAACTAGGCCAGCGAACATCCGCCGTTTCCCTCTCCCGAACCGCGTCAACCTAGACAAAATCCCGCTCCTCCGAAACGGCCAGAAATCCAGCGCATCCGGGCTTTGCCGCCAAGGTTCCACGCATACCCCAATTCCACTTGGCTTCTTATACCAAAGTCGTAAGCTTACCCTGCGTGAGTCGTATGCTCTCCCGCCTGCGATTCATCGCGATCGAGGAGAGGAGAAGAAGATGAACTTGTCTGCACCTACCATGGTGGTCTTCATCATCGCGCTGGTCCTAGCGATCGTCGCCCTGCTGATGTTCCTCAACGTTCTTGCCTTCATTCCGATTGCCGCATTCTGGGTAATGACGCTGGCTTACGTCGTCCTAGCGGCCGGCTGCCTGTTCAGAGGTGCCTGACGTCCGCCCCGCGTGACGCGCGTCCCGGCCTCGGGGCGCGCGCGCAGGTCGGGACTGGATTGGCCGTCGATTGCCGCAATGATGATAGATGGACCAGACTCCTCCTTCGACCAGTTCTCGACCGTCCGTGTCCGGCGAGATCGAGATCTTGCGGCGTCCCGCGCGCGCAGGTCTCGCCTCCGGCATTGAGGAGATCATCCACTATCGCGAGACGTCCCCAGGCCTGATCAGTCAGGTTGAGACAGCGTCGCTAGTCGTTCCTCTTGTCATCAGCTTCGGCTCTCCCTTCTCGATCGGCATCGGCCGTGAACCGGACGCTTCGGACGCCTTTGGGAGTTTCACCTCGGGCCTCTATGCGGGCCCCGTCTTCATCCGCTCGGTCGGAAAGGCGGAGTGCGTCCAGGTGAATTTCACGCCGCTCGGCGCATGGCGTTTCTTCGGCGTTCCGATGGGTGAGATGGCGGGACGAATGATCATGCTCGACGATCTCGGAGATCGCGACCTCGCCGAACTGCGCATTCGCCTGGCCGATCTGACAGACGCGGGGCGCAGGCTGGATCTCGCCGAGGCATTCGTCGTCGACAGAATGCGACGCTCGATGCGACATGACAGCAGGATGGAGGCAGCCTATGGCATGCTGATCGAGGGCAAGGGCCATCTGCGCGTCGATCGCCTCGCCGATCGGCTCGACATCAGCCGCAAGCACCTCGCAGACCGCTTCCGGACGACCGTCGGTCTTCCGCCGAAGGCAGTGGCCCGTATCGTGCGTTTTCGCCACGCCCAAACGCTCGCCCGCCGTGGCGATGGCTGGGCAGATATCGCAGCAGCTTGCGGCTATGCCGACCAGGCCCACCTCGCGCGCGAATTTCTTGAACTGGCAGGGTCGACCCCGACCGAGTGGAAGAACGCCGCCTGAGGTTACAAATCTTCAAGACGCCCGGCGCCGACGGACGTAGTTCTCCCGTTGCATTCACGGAGGGAGATATCAGATGACCAACGAGGCCCCACGGCTCTATCCGACGTTCCGCTACCACGACGCTCCACGCATGATCGATTGGCTGTGCGAGGCCTTCGGATTCGCGGTCGACGCCAAGTTCATGGACGGTGATAAGGTCGGCCATGCGCAGCTTTCCTTCGGCTCGTCGGCAATCATGCTCGGCTCCGTCCGCGACGACGAATACGGCCGCATGGTCGGCAAGCCGGGAGGCAATGGTGGCAAGGCGGTCTACGTCGCCGTAGACGATTGCGATGCGGCCTACGCGAAGGCCAAAGCCGCGGGGGCTACGATCCTGGATGAACCCAGGGACCGCGACTACGGCAGCCGCGAGTTCATCTGCGCCGACCCCGAGGGCAATGTCTGGTCGTTTGGCACCTACCGGCCGAAGGCGGGCGCAAAGGGCTGACGCCCACAGGGCCGAACTACCTCGCGGTGTCCAGGATCGCATCGATGTCGATGCACCGCTCCAGTTGGGCGGCAATGGCATCGAGCGCGTCGTCGACCTTCTGCCTGTGGTCGAAGTGGCCGCCCTGCACGCCGAGCCTGGCGAGAAAAGCACGGCGGAACGCCGAATTGCCGAACAGGCCGTGCAGATAGGTCCCCATGATCTTGCCGTCAGCCGATATCGCACCGTCACTGCGACCTTCAAGGAGCGTCATCGGCCGGGCACAGTCCGGCCCGAAAGTCCGGCCGAGATGGATCTCGTAGCCGCTCACCCCGGCGTCGAAGGCCGGAGAGTTTCCGGCGACCTCGCGAACCGTCTTCTCAGGCTCCATGATCGTGCTGACCTTGAGAAAGCCGAGACCCTCGGCGTCCTGCCGATCACCTTCCGCGCCGTGTGGATCGCGCACGGTCAAGCCCAGCATCTGGTAGCCGCCACAAAGACCCAGCACATGGCCGCCGCGCGCGACATGCGCGGCCAAATCCCGCTCCCATCCCAGTTCCCGGAAGCTCGCGAGATCGGCGATCGTCGCTTTCGATCCGGGGATAACGACGAGCGCGGCATCCGCCGGCAGCGAACTGCCCGGCGGGACGAAGATGATTTCCACGCCGGGTTCGGCCCGCAGCGGGTCGAGGTCGTCGAAATTGGCGATGCGCGGCAGCATCGGCACGGCCACCTTCACGGCCGTGCCGCTTTCGCCGCCGCGACGGTCGAGGACGACCGCGTCCTCCGACGGCAGCAGGGCGGCCTCGCGCAGCCACGGCACCACCCCGAACGAGCGCCAGCCGGTGAAGCGCGTGATCGCCTCCAGCCCGTCGTCGAAGAGCGACAGGTCACCGCGAAACTTGTTGACCAGGAAGCCGGCAATCATCCGCCGGTCCTCCTCCGGCAGGATCAGATGCGTGCCGGCGATCGCCGCGATCACCCCTCCCCGATCGATGTCGCCGACCAGGACGACCGGAACGTCGGCCCGCGTGGCGAACCCCATATTGGCGATGTCGCGGTCGCGCAGATTTATCTCGGCCGGCGAGCCGGCGCCTTCCACGACGATCAGGTCCGCATCCGCTGCGAGCTTTTCCCAGCTCTGCATCACCGCGCCCATCAGCCGGCCTTTCAAGTCCTGATAGTCGCGCGCGCCGGCCTCGCCCGCGACGCGGCCGTGCACGATCACCTGCGCGCCGACATCCGACTGCGGCTTGAGCAGGACGGGGTTCATGTCGACCGTCGGCGCGACCCCGCTGGCGAGCGCCTGCAGCCATTGCGCCCGGCCGATCTCGCCCGTTCCGCCATCCGGATGGGCGGCGACGGCGGCATTGTTCGACATGTTCTGCGGCTTGAAGGGCAGCACCCTCAGTCCCCGCCGGTGCGCGGCGCGGCACAGGCCTGCCACCAGCACCGTCTTGCCAACATCCGAACCCGTACCCTGCAGCATAACGGCCTTGGCCATCAGCCTGCCCTGCCGAAGACGGAGGCAAGCGCCGCGAGCAGTTCCTGTGCGAATTTTCCCATTCTCTCCCCTTCGTGCACTAATTCGTGCACACCGGTTGCCGCGGCAAGGCTTAGGCGAGCCGGTTGCGTGACCTTTCCATTGGTCTAGACTGTCGCGCCAACAAGACAAGATGCCAGGGAGGCGAGCATGGACGCGACGGTCGACCGGGCTCCGGGCCAATTCGAGCTGAATGCGGACCAGCGCGCGATCCAGGAGATGACTGCGGCCTTCGCCGCGGACCGGGTCGCCCCGAACGCGCTCGAATGGGACAGAAAGCGCTATTTCCCATCCGACGTGGTGCGGGAGACTGGCGCGCTCGGGCTCGGTGGTATCTACATTCGCGACGATGTCGGCGGCTCAGGCCTCGGCCGCATGGACGCTGTGCTGATCTTCGAGGCGCTGGCGCGGGCATGTCCGGCCTTCTCCGCCTTCATATCGATCCATAACATGGCCGCCTGGATGATCGACACGTTCGGCGACGACGACCAGCGCCAGCGCTTCCTGCCGAAGATTACCTCGATGGAATGGCTGGCAAGCTATGCGCTCACCGAACCGTCGGCGGGCTCCGACGCGGCCGCGCTGAAGACCCGCGCCGTGCGGGGCCCGGGCAACGGCGCTGACTACACGCTCAACGGCACCAAGCAGTTCATCTCGGGCGCTGGCGACAACGACGTCTATGTCGTCATGGCCCGCACCGGCGAGGACGGTCCCAAGGGCGTGTCGACCTTCGTCATCCCGAAGGACGCACCAGGCCTGAAGTTCGGTGCGCTGGAATCGAAGATGGGCTGGCATATGCAGCCGACGCGCCAGGTGATCTTCGAAGACTGCAAGGTGCCTGCCGAAAACCGGCTGGCGGCCGAAGGCATGGGCTTCCGCATTGCCATGGCCGGCCTCGACGGCGGCCGGCTCAATATCGCCGCCTGCTCGCTTGGCGGAGCCCAGTCGGCGCTCGACAAGGCGCTGCAATACGCATCCGAGCGCCAGGCGTTCGGCCAGGCCATCGACCGTTTCCAGTCGATGCAGTTCAGGCTCGCCGACATGGAGACGGAGCTTCAGGCGTCCCGCGTCTTCCTCTACGCGGCAGCCTCGAAGCTGGATGCCAAGGCGCATGACGCGGGCAAATGGTCCGCCATGGCCAAGCGCTTCGTCACCGACACCGGCTTCAAGGTGGCCAACGACGCCCTCCAGGTTCTGGGCGGCTACGGCTATCTGCACGACTACGGCGTCGAGAAGCTGGTGCGCGACCTGCGCGTCCACCAGATTCTCGAAGGCACCAACGAGATCATGCGCGTCATCATCGCGAGGCATTTGATCGGGCGGTGAATGGTGAATGGTGAATGGTGAAGGGTGAATGGCCGGGTTCGTCCAGCGCTGTCGAAAGTCAAGCGGACCTTTTCCTAGAGCCCATCATAGCTGCCGCCCCCCATTCACCATTCACCATTCACGCCACGCAGATTTCTGACCAGGAGGACATCGTGACATCCATCGCCTTCATCGGCCTCGGCAACATGGGCAACCCCATGGCGGCCAATCTCGTCAAGGCGGGCCACGCCGTGTTCGGCTTCGACCTCGTCCCGGCCAATCTTGACGCCGCGAGGAAGAACGGCGTCACGGTCATGGCCAACGCGCCCGCCGCCGTGAAGGACGCCGACATCGTGATCACCATGCTGCCGGCCGGCAAGCACGTCCTGTCCGTCTATGAGGACATTGCGACCAAGGCGAAGCCGGGCGCGCTGTTCATCGATTCGTCCACCATCGATGTCGATTCGGCACGCAAGGCCCATGCGATCGCGGCGAAACACGGCCTCCTGTCCATTGACGCGCCGGTGTCCGGCGGAACCGGCGGCGCCACGGCCGGCACGCTGACCTTCATGGCCGGCGGCTCGAAGGAAGCGTTCGCCAGAGCGGAGCCGATTCTGAAGCCGATGGCGGGCAAGATCGTCCATTGCGGCGACGCCGGCGCCGGCCAGGCCGCCAAGATCTGCAACAACATGATCCTCGGCATCTCGATGATCGGCGTCGGCGAGGCATTCGTTCTGGCCGAAAAGCTCGGCCTGTCGCATCAGGCGCTGTTCGACGTGGCGTCGACCTCCTCGGGCCAGTGCTGGTCGCTCACGACCTATTGCCCGGTTCCCGGCCCCGTCCCGACCTCGCCGGCAAATCGCGACTATAAGCCCGGTTTCGCCGCAGCGCTGATGCTGAAGGATCTGAAGCTCGCGCAGGAGGCCGCCTCCTCGTCGGGCGCGGTCACGCCGCTCGGAGCGGAAGCGGCGCAGCTTTACGCGCTCTTCGCGGCGCAGGGCGGTGGCGACGCCGATTTCTCGGGCATCATTCGCTTCCTGCGCGGCGAATGAGCGAGCTTTTCGGTTGCCTTAACGTAAGTATACGGAAATTAACGAAGAATCTTTCCCCGCGGACAAGAAAGATCGTCGATTCATCCTTTGCTAAGCACTCGATAACCGCCCGGTAACGATATCGCTCTAGAACGGATGGCGAGGCGGAGATCAACGACCCGCCCCGGTTCCGGATCAGGTCTCGCGTACCGGAACCCGAAGTTTTCGAGTATCGCGTTTCCTGCGTATCTGAGTATCGGCCGCGTCCTTCCGGAAGACCGGAGACGCGGCCTTTGCGCGTGTCGAGCTACCTTCGGACGCCATTGACAGGTCGACGTGCGCGTTCGAATCTGCACGTCGTTCCCCGCAGCGTCACCCCTTCGGCAGGAACTGCGGATCGACCGGCGGGCGCAGCGCGTTCGCCAGCCGGTTGGTCTCGTTCGCCTTGCCGGCCACCGCCAGAACCTCCATCAGCATCGCGTCGGTCATGCCCTTCGCCCGCGCCGAAGCCGTGTGCGAATAGGTGCAGTATTCGCAGCCATTGGTTGCCGAGACGGCGATGTAGATCAGTTCCTTGGTTAGCGGATCGAGCGCGCCAGGCCCCATGACCACCTTCAGCGCCTCCCATGTGCGCTTCAGGTTTGCCGGGTCATGCGCCAGCACCTTCCAGAAATTGTTGATCCAGTCGCTCTTCCGCGTTGCCATGATGTCGTCGTAGACGGCGCGAACCTCGGCGGAGGCATCGGCATATTCGACCAGCGGCACGATCGATGGGTTGCTCATCACGCTCTCCCTAAGTCCCGTGCAGCAAGATCGAGCGCCTTTTCGATGCGGTCGGTGGCCACGTCAATCATCTCGCGCGTCCAGATCAGCGGCGGCGACAGGATCATCGTATCGCCGGTCGCCCGCAGCATCAGACCCTGCTCGATGGCGTGGTCGCGCACTCGGACCGCGGCGCTGCCGGCCGGCAGGAAGCGCTCCCGCGTCTCCTTGCTGGCGACGATCTCGATCGCGCCGAGCAGGCCGAAGGTGCGCACCTGCCCGACCAGCGGATGGCTCGTGAGCCTTTCCATCAGCGTCTTGCGGAAATAGGGACCGGTATCGAGGCGCACGCGGTCGACCAGCCCTTCCCGCTCGATGATCTCGATATTCTTCAATGCCACAGCGCAGGCGACGGGGTGACCCGAATAGGTATAGCCGTGGTAGAACTCGCCGCCCTTGTCGACCAACGTCGCCGCGATCCGATCGCCGACGAACAGAGCCGACAGAGGCTGGTAACCCGACGTCAGCGCCTTGGCGGTGGTGATCGTATCCGCCTCGATGCCCATCGACTGCGCGGCGAACCATGCGCCGGTGCGCCCATAGCCTGTGATTACCTCGTCGAGCATCAGCAGGACGTCGTATTTCCGGCAGATGCGCTGGATTTCGGGCCAATAGCTCTCGGGCGGAATCTTGACGCCTCCGGCCCCCATGATCGGCTCGCCGATGAATGCCGCGACATTCTCGGCCCCGGCCTCGAGGATCGCCTCCTCCACCGCGCGCGCGGCGCGAATGCCGAAATCGAAGTCGCTCTCGCCCGGCAGCGCGAGCTCGAAGGAATAGGGCGGCATCACGTGGACGATGTTGGGCACCGCGCCGCCGAGCTGTTCGTGCATGTGGCTCATGCCGCCGAGCGACGCGCCGGCGATGGTCGAGCCGTGATAAGCCATCTTGCGCGAGATGATGCGGTTCTTCTGCGGTTTGCCTTCCAGCGCCCAATAATGGCGTACGATGCGCAACGCGGTGTCGTTGGCTTCGGATCCCGAAGAGCCGTAGAAGACCTGGTTCATGTTCGCCGGCGCGATTTCCGCCAACTTCTTGGAGAGCAGCACCGGCGTCGGGGTCGAACATTTGAAGAAGGAGTTGTAGTAGGGCAGTTCCTTCATCTGCTCGTAGGCCGCTTCGGCGAGTTCGGAACGCCCGTATCCGGCATTGACGCACCATAGGCCCGCCATGGCGTCGAGGATCTCGTTGCCTTCGGAATCGTAGATGTAAGGTCCTTCCGCGCGCACGATCATGCGCGAGCCGGCCGCGCGCAGTTCCTTGTGGTCGGTGAACGGGTGGAGATGATGCGCCGCATCGATCTCCCGCAGCTGTTTCAGGGAAAAGTTCTGATAGGTCATTGTCTTACGCCTCTTTGCTGAATCTGTCCGGCAGGGCCGGGGCGACTTCAGGGCGCGGGCGGCGAATACCCGATGCGGGCACAAAGGCGCAGAAGCTCGACGTGAAGCGTCCGCCTGGACGGCGTCGAAGGATGACCGGCGAGAGATCGGCGGCGGGCGCTCATGCGGCGAATCTAGCCGAAGCTCCCGGACCCCATCAAGACACCTTGCGCACAACTGCCCGGTAGATCGCGAAGACGATCAGGAGAGCGCTGAGCCCCGCGCTCACCATCGGCAGGCCAATCGGCCCGAACGTCTGGATCGCGGCGCCCGTGCCGGGCGGTCCGGCAATCCCGCCGACGCCCCACATCAAGGCGAAGGCCGAGTTCCCGGCCACCAAGGCCTGTCCCCTGAAGCGGCTGCCCAGTTCGACCAGAGACATCGTGTAGACGCCGTATCCGACACCGCCCATTATCAGCAGCACCGGCCAGACGAGCGGCCCCGTGATGAGGTAAGGCAGGAAGAGCACGCACGCCGCATTGAGCGCGGCGCAGGCGACGATCATTGTCCGAGCCCCCACCCGCTCCGCCAGGAAGCCGAGCGGCACCTGCAGCAGGATGTTGCCGAGCGAAAGCATGGTGATCAGCGCGGCGAGCCTGGCCTCGTCCAAACCGTAGCCGGTGCCGAACACCGGCATCAGCGAATAGGCGCTCTGCTGGGTCGCGGCCGACACGCCGACGGCCAGCAGCAGCGCCGGCGCCAGCTTCCAGAAACTCCAGATCCCGGACGCGGGCGTCCCCTCCTCGTCCGGCTCGAAACCGCGCAAGCCCTTGGTGGTCAGGAAGAGCAGCATCGCGCAGGCCGAAAAGCCAAGGATCGCGACGGAGAGCGGCGGCCAGCCGTTGGTTCCGACCAGCGTCAGCGTCAGCGGGCCCGCCGCATAGCCAACGCCCGTGACTGCGTTGAAGATTCCCATGATCCTGCCCCTGCGCGCATCCGGGGCGAGCGCCATCATCCAGACCTCGCCGAGGATGTAGAGCGGATTGATTGCCAGCCCGATCAGGAAACGCAGCGGATACCAGGCGATCCAGTTCTGCATGACGCCGACCAGGAGGAACAGCATCGCGCCGCTGAGCGCCGCGATCACCGCCAGCCGGCGCCCGCCGAGACGGCGGACGAGGCCGGGCACAAACATCGCGGAAAGAATCAGCCCCAGCGGCGTCATGGCCGCGGAGAGGCCGATTTCAGCCGGCGTCATGCCCTGCCGCTGCATCAGGAAGGTAAAAAGCGGATAGGACAGGCCTTGCGCGAGCGCGAACGCGGTCACCGCCGCGGTCAGGCCGGAAAGGGCTCCGACGGGCAGTATCGCCGTCCTGTGAGTCTCTGGGGTCATGCCGGGAGGCCGTCGCTGGGGTGTCGCACAGTCGTAGCCGTCGCCCCCAAGGCGGCACAAGAGGCAGTGTCCCCTCCCCTCGGGGCCAGCAGCGACTGCCAACCCGCTAGACTAGACCGAGCGCGATCAGGCTGCGAGCCGGCGCTGATTCGCCTAGCGGTATAAAATCCATACCGAGCGCCTTGCGCGTCTGCGAATTGTCGAAGCGCGCATGAAGCCCGAGCTTCGAAACGGAAGCGCGGGCGGCGGGATCGAATAGCGCAACCATCTTCACCGCGAAGTCCGGCAGTTCGCGGTTGGGCACCTTGCGTGCGCTCTCGCCCAGCCCCGTCCGCAGGGTGCGCGCGATGTCGATCATCCAGGCTGGCTCGGAGGCAACGAGGACGCGCCCCTGCGGAGTCAGTCCAGGATCGAGGTATCTCACCCACTCTCCCGACCTGGTCTCGAACTCGGGGGCTATGATCGCGACGAGACGTTTCGGCCAACAGGTTTCATAGAGACTCCTGCGGCGGCACAAGGTCGAAACATTGGAGGATGATCGTTACCCATCGCTCTAGTTCAGTCCCGGGCCAGGGAGGCAACTCATGTCGATGCGCTATCAGGTTCGCATTCGCCATCCGGAACATGCGCACGTGTTCGCCCTTCGGATGAACGCGTCTCGCATCGATACTCTGGATCGGAACACAGACCGGCATCGGCGCGAATTCCCGCCGTCGCCGGGTCAAATTGCGCGTCATGGCATGCGCTCGATGCGCCCGGCGGTACGATTGATTGAACGGGCTTGAGCCGATCGCGCCGGTGGCGGCGCCACTGGCGCGACGCTCTACCGCGACAGAACGATCGACGAAGCCGAGCCGGAGCCGCCACCGCCGGCTCCCTCGAACGTCCAGTTTGCCGAGTTCAGGATCATCGTGTTGACCAGCATCGTCACCTTGCTGGCCTTGACGTTCGTCGTCGAGTTATAGGTGACGTCTCGGTTCGGCAGATAGATGAGGCCTTCGAGATATTCGCCCGTCGACCCGTTGAAGACGTATTGGCGCTTGTTCGCGTTGTTGCTTGCATTGCTCGTCTTCTCGAACATCAGCACACCGGAGTAGGTTCCCGTCGTCGGCGCGGTCGCGGACATCTTCAAAGATCCGTTCGCCTGGATCTTGCTGTCGGTATCCGGGAAATAGAATGTAACGCCGTCCGCGATCACCGTGGATCCGGAATTGATGTTCATCGGACCCTTGATGATATGAAGCCCCGGTTTGAAGGTCACGGTCGGGCTGCCGTTGAAATTGACCCAGCAGTGGACACCGGGATTGAGCGTATGGCTGGCTCCGTCCTTCGCCCCTGACGTGGTGCAGGTCGGCGACACTGCCGGTTCGGGGATTTTGGTGAAATACGGGTCGGCGGCGACCGCGCAATTCGTCTCGAGCTTGGAGATTGTGCCGCCGTTCTTGATGTATTTGGTGCCCTTAACGCACAGCTTCGCCAGATTGAGCGTCGAGCCGGCGTTCATGATGAAAGCCGGGTCCTGCGTCGAATGGACATGGATCTCGCAGCTCGGCGCCTGGATGTTCGCCCCCGAGTTGACGAGCAGCGCCTGTCCCGAATTCGCGAGGACGGTTATGCAGGGTCCGCCGGGCTCCTCGTCGGCAAAACGCGCCTGTGATCGCACGCTGACCGACAGCAGGTCACCGAAGAGTGCCGATCCGAGACCCGTTCCGCTCTGCCAGCGAGCGGTGGCGTCGAGAACACCCTCGCCGAGGGCGAATTCGGCGACAGGACCGTCGCTCTTGTCAACGAATTCGGGGAAGGATGCGTTGAAGTAATCTGTCGCTTCGGCGACCTTCTCCTCGCCGCTGGCTCCGGTCAGGACGGCGCCGTCGAGGGCATTTTGCAGCCTCGACTTGACCCGCTGACCTTCGGTGTATTCGACGGCGATCGTCGCCACGACCATTAGCGGCAGAAGCGCGATTCCGATGTAAGGGGCGAGCGACCCTCCAGTGCCCGAGAGAAACGCTCGAAAGCCGAAATTCTTCTGAAACCTGAAACTGTCGTCTGACACGCTGAGCCCCTCGCATCGCGCATTGGATACAAGTGGATAACAATCGTGCGTTAATCCCCGGTGAAGCCGGTTCGCGCCCGCCGGATCCGCAGGGCGCCCGGCCACCATGTCGCATCCTTCATGCTTGTGGTCGCCGCTCCCGCTATCGCGAAGACTGGTGCGGTCCAATATGGCCGCGAACTCTGTCAGCCTGTCGGGGAAAAGCATGTCCGAAGCCTCAGCCGATGCCATTCCGGCTGCCCGCTCCCGCAGCGGTGGCCGCGCCGGCAAGCGCGCCGGCGGCTCGGCCGCATTCGAACAGCCGCCGTTCCGCCGCCTGAAACGGCCCTTCGCGCCGACCAACATCGTCTCGGAAGACGAGCTCGAATCGATCCACCGCGCCTCGTTGCGGGTGCTGTCGGAGATCGGGCTGGACGTGCTGCACGAGGACGCGCGGCGAATCATGAAGGAGGCCGGCGCCGATGTCCGCGAGGGGTCGGAGCGCGTCCGCTTCGATCCCGACATGGTTCTGGAATGGGTCGGACATGCGCCATCCGAATACCGCGTCCATGCCCGCAATCCCGAGCACTCGATCGACTTCGGCGGCGACAACCTCGTTTTCGCCCAGGTGGCGTCGGCCCCGAACTGTTCGGACCTCGACAATGGCCGCCGCCCCGGCAACCAGAAGGACTTCCGCAACCTGGTAAAGCTCGCCCAGATGCACAACGTGGTCTCGGCCACCGGCGGCTACCCGGTCGAGCCGATCGACATCCATCCCTCGATCCGCCATCTCGAATGCATCCGCGACCTGGCGACGCTGACCGACAAGGTGTTCCACATCTATTCGCTGGGCCGCGAGCGCAATCTGGACGGCATCGAGATCGCCCGCATCGCCAACGGTCTGTCGCGCGAGACGCTTCTCGACACGCCGGTCTGCTACACGATCATCAACACCAATTCGCCGCTGAAACTCGACGTGCCGATGATGGAGGGCATCATCCAGATGTCGTCGCACGGGCAATTGGTGATCGTCACGCCGTTCACGCTGGCCGGCGCCATGGCGCCGGTGACGGTCGCCGGCGCCGTGGTGCAGCAGAACGCCGAGGCGCTCGCCGGGATCGCCTTCACGCAGATGGTGCGCAAGGGCGCGCCGGTCGGCTATGGCGGCTTCACCTCCAATGTCGACATGAAATCCGGCGCGCCCGCCTTCGGCACGCCGGAATACATGAAGGCGCAACTTCTCGGCGGCCAGCTCGCACGAAAGTACAATATCCCCTACCGCACCTCCAACACCTGCGCGGCCAATGCCGTGGACGCGCAGGCGGCCTATGAGAGCGTCTTTTCGCTGTGGGGAGCGGTGCAGGGCGGCGGCAATTTCGTCCTGCACGCGGCCGGGTGGCTGGAGGGCGGTTTGCGGGCCTCCTACGAAAAGATGATCCTCGACATCGATCTGTTGCAGATGGTGACCGAATTCCTGTCGCCTCTCGACCTGTCGGAGGATGCGCTTGCCGTCGAGGCAATCCGCGATGTCGGCCCGGGCGGCCATTTCTTCGGCACCCAGCACACGCAGGACCGCTACAAGACGGCTTTCTATGCGCCGATCCTGTCCGACTGGCGCAACTTCGAGACCTGGGCCGAGGCCGGCTCGCCGACCGCGGTCGAGAAAGCCAACCGGATCTGGAAGGAGCGGCTGGGGAGCTACGAGGCGCCCGCCATGGACCCGGCAAGGCGGGAAGAACTCGACGATTTCGTCGACCGCCGCATCGCCGCCGGCGGCGCGCCGACGGATTTTTGAGGCTTATGGCAGAACCTCGACCCCCACTCCGATCGGCTTCGCCGACCACCTCTCCCCCGTTCGACGGGGGAGAGGAAGGGCGCGCGATCGGGCTTGGCTCCCCTCCTCTCCCCCCCGCGGGGGGAGAGGCGTCGTACCGAAACGACCACGGAGTG